>CAZHOD010000437.1:0-1504 GCA_964534075.1 uncultured Spirochaetia bacterium | reverse complement strand
TGGGCCACCTCCTTTGCCCATATTATATGACATTTATTATGCAATTGTCAATAATTAGACCTTGCTTCCTGCTTTCTGCCGCCGCAATCCTTAACTTTATTTACAAAGCACCCTGCCGCTGCTTCATCCTCTCCCTCTTGCTTATTGCTTATTGCTGAGCTTCTGAGCCGCCAATCTGCCAACCATCCAACCCTCCGGCTTGCCATTAATCCCGGGTAAAGGCGACGCTGTTTCTGCCGCCTCCCTAAAAATATTGAGGGTGATTATTTTTGATCCATTGCCTGACATCTTTTGAAAATTTTTCCGATTCATTTATAAGTTCATCAGCTTCTGTCTTTGATACAGTCCCTGCCATATCATAATCAGTACGGTTTCTTTTTGTCCGGCACGAGTCAAAATAATCAAAAACTTCTTCAAAACCGCTGCCCATTATAGTTTTTGACGCTTCGAACACAGTAAAATGATGCCCCGCGCCGTGTGTCCTGTAACCGCTGCAGAAAACCACCGCAGTTGCGCACTGAAGCGCGGCATTGTACGCCGTAGCAAACCGCCGGTCATCCGAAAGCACATCCACTTTCGCGTCCTTAATATCCCTTGAAACAACTTTAAAAAGATTTTTTATTTCCTGCGGGGATGTTTTATGTTTTTTTAATTTACCTCTTTCCCGCAAGTTTTTTAAGCTCATTTTCATCACCGATAATGAATATTTTTTTTCCTCTCAGCACTGTTTTGAGAAAATGGTCCTTTTCGCCTGCCTTCCGCGCGAACTCCCCCCTGCTCATAACAACATAATTTATCTCCCTGCCCAGCTCTTTTTTTGCCCCTGATATGGCCGTGGAAAGCTGCCTTGGCTTTACGCTTCCGACGACAAAAAGGTCGATATCACTGCTGACATTTTCTTCCCCTTTTGCGTATGAACCAAAGATAAAAGCCGCCTGTATATTTTTGGCGCTTATTTTATTCTTAAGATACCCCGCAATACCGGCTGTTTTCAGAAAAATCACGCGTAATTCGCCGTATACGGGGCATTTTTTATCGATTTTATAATAATTTCGGTTTCCTTCGGCGGCCTTTGTCAAAAGGCCGTAATCCTCCAGCTTTTTAAGTTCCCTCTGCACGGCCTGTATGGGCTGGCCCGTGAGAACAGACACACGGCGCTGATAATAGCGGTTTTCCGGGTTAAAAAGAAACAGTTTCATTACCTCAAACCGCGCTTTTGACGAAAACAACGTTATCATATACCCTCCGTATACTTTTTGTTGTTAATTGTATACAATTTGTTGTAAATTGTCAAGCCGCTGCAACACCCTCTCCACGTCCTTTTGCTTTTCCCCCTTCCCTTCCGCCTTCCTTGTTGGGGCAGCGCAGTGTCTGCCCCCTACATCTTCTCATTGGAATCTTGTAGGGGCAAGACACCCGGCTTGCCCGAACTTCCAACGCGGGGCAGCGCAGTGTCTGCCCCCTACATCTTCTCATTGGAATCTTGTAGGGGCAAGACACCCGG
>CAZHOD010000436.1:0-1507 GCA_964534075.1 uncultured Spirochaetia bacterium | reverse complement strand
ATCACCTAACATATTAACAGGGCTCTGTCCCTGTCTCGTTTTTATACGCAGCCGTAAAGGCTGCGGTTACAAATACGTTTTTGTTTTTGCAGGGACAACCCGCTCAAATACCGGGACGGTTATAAACCGTCCCCTACAAATATGTCACCTGTCCTCGTAATTCCTCATGCCCGGTGGTTTGCGGGCTATTATGGGCTGGAGCATATTGAAATATTTTACTTTCCGGCGGTACCTGAGTTTTTCGCTTTCATTGATATCCTCTTCCAAAACAAAAAGCATTTTCCTTGTAAGCTTGCCGTTGATATTTTTTACGGAATTTTTTTCCTGGAACACGAATACGGCGTTGTAAATATCCTCTGACCAGTCACCGCATTCGCTGACAATCGCGTAGCCCAGCGCCTTAAATATTTTCTTCAGCGCGGCAATTTCCTTTCTTTTATAAAAATACTCGTGATAATCTTTAATATCGTAATACTTAAATTCTTCTTTTGTCATTGTCTCGGGGGGCGGCTGTATTCCTATCTGCCCCCTTTCGTAAACAAAAATATGCGGCACTTCCCTGTAAACCCTGACCTCCCCGCTTACGCACACATTTTCATTAAGAAACATTTTTTCCGGGGGTTCTTCGAATTTGTCCCTGTCCGGCCCCCATATTACGGCGGTAAATATATTCGCGGGATGAGGGGCGGAAAAATCCAGGAAAGTAGGGCCGCCCTTTTCATCGGGCTTGTATTCCGCGGCCGCGACTTTTCCGCATACAGCCGCTGTTTCGCCTATTTTTTCGGATGCTTCTTCGGGCGGCACGGCCCGGATGCCGGCTGAAAAAACAAACAGGACGGAAATAATTACAATTTTTTTCATTGTTATTTTCTTTTCCCCCGGCGCTTTAAAGGGGTGCCGGACGCCTGCCCGCGCGGGACCGCTCCCTTCGCGGTTCTTCCCCCTTTTTTTTCGCTATTTTCACTCATTCTTTCCCGGCTTTTGTCTCGATTATAGCGGAAATTATCCCGGCAGGCTGCTGCCGCTCCGACCTGAAATATTCCTGATTATCTTTGTCCAGAAAAATCAGGGTCGGCAGCCTGTGTACGCCGTACCTGTCGGCAATTTCGGCCCCTTCTTTTGTATGTGTATCATAAACAACAATATTTACCTTTTCCGAGCCTTCGTACTTTTGCCTGATTTTTTCCATAACAGGCTCCATTTTTTCACAGGCGCCGCAGGAAGAAGACATGACCTCAATAAGCGTGACATCATAAGTTTTTTCCTTTTTGGCGCACCCCGTACATATTATTATTAAAAAAAGGGCTGAAATCAGGGTTTTTCTCAATATTACCCTCCGAGTACTTGTTTTGCCTCTTCTTTTGTCGGGACCTTGCCCGAAAACTTTATCTTACCGTCCACAATCACCGCCGGAGTGACCATTATTTTCCTTTTTGAAATTTCTTCGACATCCGTACTTTTTTTCAGCGCGGGTGTCTTTCCCATTTCCTCCGCGGCTTTTTTCACG
>CAZHOD010000435.1:0-1519 GCA_964534075.1 uncultured Spirochaetia bacterium | reverse complement strand
AGGCGATCTAAAATGACCGAAATTTACCCACTCAAAACCCCGAAGACCCTTAATTTTAATTTGTGGTTTTGCTCTTTGAATTTTGCTTTTTAAATTTTTATTTTAAACTGTCACCTATCTTATCACCGCGAATTTGCCTTTTTTATACTGCCCGTTTCCTTTTATAATATAAATATAGATTCCCGGCGAAATACTTTCTTTCCTTCTTAAATTCGAAAATTTAATCTCTGCCTCGCCCGCCGGGCAGTAATACTCTTTTTCATACACAAGCCCGCCCTGTATATTATATATCCTCAGGTAAATATTTTCCGTCAGTTTCTTAAACACAATTTTTTGAGCCCCTTCGTTCATATTCACCAGGGAAGGATAAATATAAGCGCTGTCAAGGTTTTGCGTATACTCACCGCTGCCCCAGCCTCCCGAGGGTGTAAGCGTAATTGTCGGCGTCGGGCTCTGCGCCTGCGTTACCTCCGGGGTCTCTGTGTAAGTGGGCGTAATTGTCGGTGTTTGCGTGGCCGTAAGCATCGCGGTAAAAGTGGAAGTAGGCGTGGCAGTATACAGGCCGGGGCATGTTTCGCATCCGTAAATAATAACATTATCTACCCATAGGTCCACGGCCCTGTCATAATCAGTAGTTACCCACTGGATTTCCTTGGCGTTTGCCAAAACGTCATTTATATCCGCGTGTACACCCCACCCTTCCTGGGTCATAGATGTAAAAGGAACAGTGAACTCTGTCCATGTCCCGTCAACCGTAAAAGCGTACTTGTAGTCATCCCAGTCTGTGAGTGTATCGCAGGTTTCATCGGTATAGGGAATCTGTATTTTATAGCTGCCGCCTTCTCCTTTTGCCGTAAATCTTATCCCGCCGCAGGCGGAAATGTCCGTTCCCGAGCATTCCGGATCGCCCGCGTTCTGATTAAACTGGCACCCCATTCCCACAAAGGGATAATTACCTGTGTTTTCAGAAACATAACCGGTCAAACGCGCGGCATATGACGAGGAATCCGCGCCCGGAGAAGTCATTAAAAAACCCTCGTGCTCGCTGGAGGCGTCCGCGTATGTATACCAGTACCCTCCCCAGTCGTTCTGATTATCACTGTCCTCGCAGTCGTCCATAAGGCAGCCGGCCTCTGTCGGGGTCGGTGTCATTGTTATCGTGGCAGTACAGGTAATCGTCGGCGTAAGTGTCGGGGTCGAGCCCGCGGGCACAAACTGAAATACGGAAACAGAATATGCCGGAAATGTAAAGGCAAAACTCGATGAGGCAAAATCTATATTTGAAAATTCCGGCGCGAGGTCAGGGTCCGCGTATGAAGACGGGTCCGCCTCGTGCCATTCATAATTGTTAATATAATAAGGCGCGTTTTCCGCGCCGGCAAAGGTATATATATCGGATGAGGAATCCGGCGAAAAACCTGAAATATTTATTGTTGCCTCATAGAGGTTCGAGGGGTCCTTGTTTATGACAGCCAGCGATAATTTCCCGTCGCTCCTTTTGTTTGCGTAAACAGGTAAA
>CAZHOD010000434.1:0-1523 GCA_964534075.1 uncultured Spirochaetia bacterium | reverse complement strand
TTTTTACTTTTTTATTATTTTTTCAGGCCTTCCAGGATTTTTATTATCTCCTCTGTGTTTTCGAGTGTAAAAAGTTTTTTCCTTAGTTCCTTGACTCCGGCAAACCCTTTTATATAACGCGGGTAATATTTGCGCATTTCGCGCACACCCCTTTTGCCCTTAAAACCGCTTAAAAGCTCGAGGTGCCTTATGGCTGCGCCTGCTTTTTCATTAAAAGACGGAATATAATTTTCATCGGCTATCTGCCGGAATATAAAAGGGTTGCCCATGGCCGCGCGGCCTATCATAACCGCGCCGCAATTGGTTTCATTTTTCATTTTTAAGGCTGTCTGCCTGTCAACAACATCCCCGTTACCTATAATAAATAAATTGCTTTTCTTTTTAAGTTCCGCGATGTGTTCCCGATTTGCCCTGCCCTTAAACATCTGCGAGCGTGTCCTCGGGTGCAGGGTCAATATTTTCGCGCCGTTATCTTCGGCCGCGCGCGCGATTTCCAAAAAATTTATGTGTTCTTCGTCCCAGCCGCTCCTCATTTTGATACTGACGGGAACGCCGCCCGCTCCCTTAACGGTGTTTATTATTGTTTTTTCTACTGCCTTAATATCCTTATGCAGGTACGCTCCGGATTTATTTTTTATTACCTTTTTTACCGGGCACCCGAAATTTATGTCGATCAAGTCAAACCCCAGCTCAGCCCCGCGGCGCGCCGCGTCGTAAAATTTTGACGGATTGTTGCCGAAAAGCTGAAGCCCTACCGGCCTTTCTCTGCCTGAATAATAAAGAAGCGGCTGTATTTTTTCTTCGGCCCTTATAACTGAATAAACATTTACCATTTCTGTAAATACGAGGGATGCCCCGTATTTTACGGCAAGAAACCGGAACGGATGGTCTGAATACCCGGCCAGGGGGGCTAATACATACGGAAATTTTTTGATATGTTTTATTATATTATTCATAAACTCACAGGCTCACCGGGCCGGGTAAATCCCCGTCAGCCGCGGCTGCTTCCTTTTTTCCTTTTACGCGGAGCCCTTTTTTTCATCTTGCTCTCGATAAGCACCGAAAGGCGGTTAATAACGGCAAAAACCATAATAATGGCCGCGGTTGTTATAAGGGCGATGCCGTACATCCCCGCTCCCACGGCAAGGCCTATGCCCGCGACAACCCATAAACTCGCCGCGGTTGTAAGCCCGTAAACCGAGCCCCTCGCCTGTATAATGGTGCCCGCGCCCAGAAAACCTATGCCGGTTACCACCTGCGCCGCTATCCTGCCCGGATCCACCTGTGTGCCTCCGTCTTTAAACTGCAGGTAAACATAAATAGAAACCATCATGAATAACGTAGAGCCTATTCCCACCAGCATATGGGTTTTTGCCCCGGCCGGCTTGTGCTTCAGCTCCCTGTCCAGACCCACCAGGCCCGCGAGTAACGTAATCAGCCCTATTCTTAACGCCATGTCAAGTAAAGTCATAAAACACCTCCGTTATTAATTGTAAACCTAAAGTTTCAGCGACGGTTCCGCC
>CAZHOD010000433.1:0-1525 GCA_964534075.1 uncultured Spirochaetia bacterium | reverse complement strand
AGGATGAAGCCTGAAAGGCGGAGGTGGAAGCTTTAGCGCAGGTTGATGGCTGCGTGCCTTTAACTACCGCAACCTGAAAGGTTGCGCCTACAAAGACCGAAATGCGCCACCATAACTGAGGCGTTACGTCTTTTATGTTTTTGCGCGGGCGCTCCGGCCTGCTCACCTTTTGATAAGTTTACTGAGCGCTTTGTCAAAAGTGTCTGCCCACACAATCATTTCCTGGTCAGCCACTACAATACGCTTAATTTCCGGAAGCGAAGCGTTATCAGCCTGCAGATAAACAGGCTCGACATACATAATATAAAGGTCCTCTTTGTCAAACAGGGGTATGGCGAGCAGGTTGCCGCGTATTACCCGCGACCCCCTCTGCCCCCAAAGGGTCATTGCCTCTGACATTTCCGTGTCCTGGTCTATCCTCGCCTCTATCTGCCTCGGCCCCAAAACCTCCACTCCTTTCGGGAAGGTATAAACCACCAGTTTGCCGTAATCGGGAAAATCGCAACGCCCGGCCATCCACGCGTTCATCACATTTTTATTTTTCGGCGTAAACGGCACCATAAGTGTGAACTCAGCTTTTTTCTTTTGGGGAAAATTAAGCATTACATAATAAGGTGTTATCTCCTGGAAATTTTTCCTGTATTTTTCCGTGGCAAATTCCCAGACATCCTCCCTCTGGTAAAATACCTCGGGGTCTGTCATATGATATGTCATGTACATTTTTGCCTGAATCCTTAAAAAATCATCCGGATACCTTATATGTTTTTTGATATCGCCTTCCATCTCTTCCAGCTGCTTAAACATCCCCGGGAAAATACGGTTATATGTTTTTATAATTATATCATCCTTATCCGCCACATAAAAATCCACAGTGCCGTCATAAGAATCGATTACCACCTTGACGGCGTTTCTCATATAGTTGTTCCCCCAGAGGTGGTAAATGTCCCCCCTGTATTGTTCGGAATAAGGGTATTTATCCGAAACCGTGTAGGCGTCAAGTATATATTTTATCCTTCCTTCCTTTGAAACCATGGCGTAAGGGTCCCTGTCGTATACAAGGAAAGGGGCTATCCTGGCGGCGCGCTCAAAAATATTTCTCCTGAACATTACGCGGGAATTTTTGTTGAAATACGCGGAAAACAATATCCGGTGCCCGTCGAACTTCCACGCGTAAAATATCTTTTTTAAAAACCCGGGAATGGGCACGCCTCCTTTTCCTTCGTACGTGGAATAAACATTTTTTCCGCCCAGGGGGTAATTGAATTCTTTCTGCGTTGTCCTGACGTAAACGTGGTCACTCGTCCTTTCCCCGTAATAAATCTCGGGCCTTTCAACGCTGAAAGATTCCACTTCCTCCCGCGACGGTATATTTTTTACCAGTAGTTTGGGCTTGCCCTGGCCCACAAACTCATGGACCGGCAGCATAACAAGGCCGTAGCCGTGAGTATACTTAAAATGCCTGGAGACCCAGGTCTGTGATTTTATGTCCAGGTTGCTTTTTTCCATTTCCCTGACTGAAAGCATC
>CAZHOD010000432.1:0-1529 GCA_964534075.1 uncultured Spirochaetia bacterium | reverse complement strand
GAATGAATAAACAAACGGACGCATGTTCTTATGTAAGGAACAGGCATGCCTGTTCCCTGCGGCGAAAGACAAAAGCTAAGGAAAAAATACAGGCAGCAGCTAAAAAACGGTTATCCCTGTTTTAAGAAAGGGTTTTTTATGAAAAAATCATTGTTGCTCATCGAAAGCGCGGCAAGAAATCAGTTTATTTCATTCTTTTCATCTTTGCTATAAAAAAACCGTCAGTATTGTATTTATTCCCCGGCAGGGCGAGAAAATACTTACCTCTCTTGAACTCTTTTAATTTCGCGTTTTCACCCGTCACATCGGCCGCTTTGAAATTTTTATTCTTTTTCAAAAACCTTTCAACAACCTTCTCATTTTCCCCGGGGTTTATTGTACACGTAGAATAAAAAAGTTCCCCTCCCTTTTTCACCCATTTTTTCACATTATCCATAATTCTGAACTGGAGTTTTGGGAATTCTTTAAGTTCCTCTTCCTTTACGCCCCATTTTTTCTCCGGGTGCCGCCTTATGACCCCGAGCCCGGAACAGGGCGCGTCAATGATAATTTTATCGGCCCGGTTATGGAACGCTTCTATATCGGTTGCAGCGTCGTGTTTTATTATTTCCACGTTTGTTATGCCCAGGCGCACAAGATTCCTCTCCATCATCGCGATCCTGGATTCCCGGGGTTCTATTGCCAGAATATTCCCTTTATTTTTCATATCAATAGAAAAATACGCTGATTTGCCTCCGGGCGCCGCTCCTATGTCGATGACCGCGTCTTTTTGTTTTGCCGCCACAAATTTACCGAGAAATTGAGATGAAACATCCTGTATATAAAACATACCTCCCTCAAAAGCCGCTGTTTTTATTACGCCCCCGGATTTCACCGTATAGGCTCCGTTTAATCCCGGCACTTTCCCTGTTTCTGCGCCTTTTTTTTTCAGCCCCGCCTTAAGTTCCGCGCCGCTTGTTTTAAGTTCATTTACCCTCAAAAACAGGGGAGGTTTTAAATTCCCTTCCTTCATTATTGTTTCGGCATTCGCGGGATAATTTTTTAGGAAAAATTCAACCATCCATTCCGGGTATGAGTATAATATCGAAAAATATTTTATTTTATTATCAGCGGGAATTTTCGTTTTGAATTCTTTATTTTTCGAAATTTTTCTCAAAACAGCGTTTATAAATCCGGCTGTTTTTTTATGGGCGTATGTTTTGGCAAGTTCGGCGCAGGTATTTATCGCCGCGTAGGGGGGCACGGAATCCATATATTTCAGCTGGTAATACCCAATCCTGAGAATATTTTGTATTGTAACTGACGAAGGCTGCTTTTTGACGTACATAGAGAGCGTATAATCGATATAGTTTTTATTCCTGAGTATCCCGTAAACAAGCTCGTAAACCTTTTTAATGTCTTTATGGCCCTCATCAATCGACTTCACATTCGCCTCTATGGAGTCATCTGCCCACCTGCCTGTTTTGAAAACATCATCGAGTATACGCAGGCTCACTGCCCTGAAATCACGCGCCAAGATAAACCTCCCT
>CAZHOD010000431.1:0-1542 GCA_964534075.1 uncultured Spirochaetia bacterium | reverse complement strand
ATGGGCCACCTCCTTTGCCCATATTATATGACATTTATTATGCAATTGTCAATATATAACGAACCGTCTCTTCTGATTCAGCGCCTTCAGGACAATCATAACACGTTTTTTGACACGAAATAAGTGTAAAAAAAATCCATAACATGATAAACATTTTCAAAAAGATGTTTATTCGTCTTAAACTTCCCTTCCCCTTTAATTTCATTAAAACTCCTTTGTGTTGTTTTCCCTCTTCCCGGCCGCAGCGAATTAGATACTTAGAATATACAAAACGTGATACCATCTGTCAAGGAAAAAAATAGAAATTGGTGGGAAAATTGGTGGAATTGATTTTACAACGCAAAATACACATATCCGCATAAAAATCCTCACGTGTATGTCCCCTGCAAATTTTTTCCTTAGAGACAGGGCTCTGACCCTGTCTTGTTGTTGTTCGCAGACTGACACCAAAACAGTTACAAACCGCTCCCTCTATTTTTCTGTCAATTAAAATTTCCGTTAAATTGCCGATAAATTTCCGTTAACATAATTATATCAACTCCTTTTCGGTTATTTTATTCCTGTCCTTTTTTGTTTAATCCTTGTTTCAAAATCTTTCATTCTCGCTTCCGCTACACTGTATATTTCACTATTTTTCTGTTTTTTAAAAGACATTTTCATCCCCGGTTCCCATTTCCAAAAAACATATCATTTGTTATTTTTTAATTTTTCAGTTTATCTGTGCCTTATAATTTATGCCTTTATATAAAAATTATCCGGTTTTAATGAGCAAAAAATAAGGGCTTCCGGATTTATTTCGCGCAGGAAACTGCGGGGCGCCTGCCCGGTGTTACCCGGCGCTGAATAACTACTTGAATATTTTACCTGTTTCTTTGTACCACAGGACAAGGTCCAGGGCGCCCATGGGAATATTTATTTTTTCGGAAAACCCGCGCATTTTATTTTCTATATAAATGTAAACCGCGGGTGTAACTGTTGGGGGCATCTTACTTATAACACCCATTAGTTTTAAATTTTTCAGTATATGCCTGTCCAGTATGGCAATATCCCCGTAAAAACCTATATTCCTGAGAAAATGGCTGGCTTCCTTGTAACCGTACCCTTTTATTTCCTTTACAAGGTGTTCCCTCGCTTCAAAAACCGAATTAAACCGGGACAGATATTTCTGTATTGTTATTTTTCCGTTTTTCACGAACCTGTCCCTTGCCATTATTGCGAAACGGGCTTTTTTGTTTTTAAACCTTACCATATTCATCTGTTTTAGTTTTAGCAGCTGCGTAGGGGTGGAATTTAACATGAGATTTTTTTCTATTATGGCTTCCACGCATTCCCAGCAGTTTACGGCTTTTGACTGGGGGGTAAATATACAGAATATAAGCTCGTGCAAAATTGCCCGTTCCGATTTCCGGGCCGCCTTAAATTCCTTTAACCGCCTGCCAAACTCCCTCTTTTTGCTGTTATATATGGAAACGGCCTGAAGCGCTGTTTTATTCATTGTTTCCCTTAAAAAAAAACAGGAGCAGGCGTTAGGGGGTTTGGGAG
>CAZHOD010000430.1:0-1556 GCA_964534075.1 uncultured Spirochaetia bacterium | reverse complement strand
AGGGGTCATTTGCCCTTATTCTCGCGATGACAAGGTGGCCGCTCGCTATTATGTCAAAAACCGCCTCAGCGGTCTCCCTGTTTATTATGTCGCCTATGGAAACAACATCGCAGTCCTGATCCGCCAAATACCTCAGGACCTGTCCGTAACTTTTCCTCGTGGCTTTTGTCTGGTTTATACCAGGTATTACGTACCCCTCGGCGGTGTCGTCGACGGAAAATATGTTGCGCGACGGGCTGTTTAGTTCGGAAAGTGTGGAATACATTGTGGTTGCCTTGCCGCTGTTTGTGGGCCCGGCTATGAGTATGAGCCCGTGCGGCATACTTATGGCGTTTTTATAAACCTCCAGGGCCTCATCCTCCAGCCCTATTTCCCTTAGGGAAAGAATCGTGGATTCCGCCCTTATTATCTTTAAAACTATTTTTTCGCCAAAAAGGGTCGGAAAGGTATGAACCCCCATATTTATCTCCCTGCCCGATATCCTTATCTTCAGTTTACTTTCCTGCGGCGTGTTCCTTTCGTTCACATTGAGCCGCGCCAGCTCCTTTATCTTATTCAATATACCGTTATAAAGCGTCTTCGGCGGCGTGTCCACTTCATAAAGCGTACCGTCTATCCTCCTTCGTATCCTGCATGCCTCTGAAAACGGCTCGATATGTATGTCCGTGGCCCCCGTGTCGTAAGATTCGGACAAAAGTTTTGTGAGGAAAGTGTTCACCGGCGTATCTCCCCCCATCACCGCCCGGTTTATCTGCTGCGGCGCGGCCTTCGGCGGGGGAGCGGGTTCCTGCCGCGGTTCGGGTTCAGGTTCCTGCTCCGGTTGTTCCGGCTGCCGCGGCGGAGACGCGGGCTTCGGCTGTTCCCGGGGGGGCGTTGTCCCACCCCCTCCCTCGCTGCCGTAGGGTGACCTTGTTATTTTGATTTTGTCCTCTTTTTCATCATCATTTTTCCCCATGGGCGCGGAAAGTATGTCATCCATTTGGTTTACCGTTGCCCTCGCGACTTCCCCTGTGTCCTCTTCCTTAAATCCGAAATGCTTATTAATAAACTCCTTTATGTCCTCTTCAGGCGCGAGCCTCGCGTCTATTTCGCACCTTGTCGTAGCCTTTAAGTCATCTATAACAAGAAAATTGAGCGGGTCCGACATTGCCACGGTCAAAACCTTCCCCTGTTTGTTTATGGGGATTAATTTTTCGTTCCTCGCCATCTGCTCGGGCACCATTTTAACTACATCGCCCTTTAACTCCGGCACCTCATCCAGGTTTATATACGGCACGCCCATCTGGTACCCCAGAAATGTCCACAGTATTTCCTTGGAAATATAACCCATGTTTATGAGTATCTTACCTATTTTTTCCCCTGTCCTTTTTTGTTCCTCCAGCCCGTCTTTCAGCTGTTCCTTTGTTATTATCCCTTCTTCCAGGAGCATTTCACCGATAAGCATGTTTTTCGGACTATTCATAAATTAACCCTCTTTCTTTTTGAAAATATCGAATATGGATTTTTTCTTTTTCTTTTCCTCTCCCCCGCTTTTACCCGGCAGCCCCTCGTCCGAC
>CAZHOD010000429.1:0-1559 GCA_964534075.1 uncultured Spirochaetia bacterium | reverse complement strand
GCTTTATTTTGGATTAAATCTTGAAAATGCCGTTCCTCACCAGATTTCAGAGTATAATTTTATTTTTTTAAACATAAAAATGGAAAAAAATTTCAGGAATGAAGATTCGCAGTTTGACCTGTCGCTGGAACACGGGCATCTGCTTGAGGATTACGAAACACCTTTGTGGAAAAAATATACCCTGGGTGGTGTAAACCGGCTTATAGGATATGACTATGATAAATTCCGGGGCTATTACATGAATTTCGCCAGGATAAAATATAAACACCGGGTTTTTAAGGATATTGAATGGGAACTGCCTTTAATTGACGCTAAAGCCATGTACCTGTTTTTTATAGCGGACGCGGGCGCTGTAGGCGGAGCTGATGAGCTGTTTTCCTCGACAAATTATATGTACGGGGCAGGCGCCGGAGCGGAATTGAATATAACTTTCAGAAAAAGGACAAAAATGAAATTTACGTTTATTATTTCCCAGCCGTCCCGTGCATCCGGCCCGTATTTCTATTTTATTCACCAGATATGACAGGAGTACGGTATGGAAATTCCGGTATGCAAAACAAATAAGGCGCGCTTCGGAATCAGGGCCGCATAATTTTCTTGATTTTTCCCGCAGTTTTGTTATAGTTATACTGTTTGAAATGGAAAGGAGAAGTTATGAGCCTTATTTTAGCCGGGTATGTATTTAACGGGCCCCAGAGCATAAAGGATTTTGACAAAGCGGATATAGAAGGGCTTTACGGTGTATTTTTTTTAAAAAATCCCGATAAGAAAGTTGCTGATTATGGGGTGATATATATAGGGGATACGTCCGAAATCAAGGACGCGGAAAAATTCCCCGAGAGCCATAAAAAATTCAGTGAGTGGGCAGAAAAAGGCAAAGGGGAAGATAATCTTTATATAGGGTTTTGCCCGACCCCGGGGATGCTGCCCAGGCAGAAAGAGATGATAAAAAGGCACCTCATATACAAATATAACCCGGTATGTAACAAATAATAGTGGCCATAATTATCGATTTTTTAATGATTCCGGCCATTCAGATTTAAAAAAATTATTGAGGAGGTTGAAATGAAAAAATTTATTTTGTTCGCGGCCGTGGTGTTTTTATTCGTCGGCTGCGGAAAGAGCGGAAAGGAAGTCGCTACGGTTAACGGAACCCCTATAACCGAGGCGGAATTCAAAATGGAAGTGGACAATCTGCCGTCCCAGTACAAAATGATGGCTGAGAGCCCGGACATGAAAAAAGCCATAATTGACAATTTGGTTATTACCGAACTTTTGACCCAGCAGGCGGAAAAAGAAGGCCTGCTCAATGACCCCGATGTGCGGAAAAGAATCAAGGACAAAAAGTCAAGTATTAAGGCAGAGGCGGAAGAACAGATTTTTATGCTGAAAAAGCAAAAAGAAAACGCGAAAAAAATAGCCGAAAGGGAAATCGTGCAGCAGGAAATGCTGGAAGGCAGGGAGTTTGAGGATGTTAAGGTGCCCGAAAAGCAAATAAAGGAACAGTATAACAATTACGCTCAGCGTATGAAGCAGCAGAATCCCGGCGCGGATGTGCC
>CAZHOD010000428.1:0-1579 GCA_964534075.1 uncultured Spirochaetia bacterium | reverse complement strand
ACATCTTGTGCCCGATATCACGGAGGGGGAATACTGCCTGGTGCATGCCGGTTTTGCCATAGAAAAAATAACAAAAGAATATGCCGAAGAGGCAAGGGGATACATAAAGGAGATGTTCGAACATGGGCCCCCTGAATGAAAAACAGGAAGCGGAAAAACTGGCCCGCCTTATAGAAGAAGAAGCGCGGGCGCTGGAAAAAAAAATAAATATTATGGAAATATGCGGGACCCATACCATGGCAGTATCGGGGTTCGGAATAAGGGGCATGCTTCCGGAGAATATAAATCTTATATCAGGCCCCGGGTGCCCTGTCTGTGTTACCCCGGTAAGGGAAATCGACACTGCCATAGAAATATCAAAGAAAAAAAACGTTATTATGGCCACGTTCGGGGATATGATGAGAGTGCCCGGTACAAAGACAACGCTTGGGCAGCAAAGGGCAAAAGGGGAGGATATACGTGTGGTTTACTCGCCGCTGGACGCGGTTTCCCTGGCCGAAAAAAATCCCCAAAAAGAAATTGTATTTATAGGCATAGGGTTTGAAACAACATCGCCTTCAATAGCGGCTGCTGTCAGTGAAGCAAAACATGGGGGCGTTGATAATTTTTTCGTGCTGCCCTGGTTCAAGCGTATAATACCGCCCATGGAGGCGCTTTTAAAGGACAATGACATAAACGTACACGGCTTTCTCGCGCCGGGCCATGTGAGCGCCATAACCGGAGGTAAAATATATGAGGGGATAGCGAAAAAGTACAAAGCGCCGTGCGTTGTGGCGGGTTTTGAGGCGCTCGATATACTCACCGCGGTGCTTATGATATGCCGGCAGGCAGTAAAAGGCGGGGGGGAAATGGAAATTCAGTATAAACGGGCGGTGAACTATGAAGGAAATAAAACCGCCGCCGCTTTTCTTGACGAGGTATTTGAGCCGATAGACTCCGAGTGGA
Source organism: uncultured Spirochaetia bacterium (assembly GCA_964534075.1). Classification (GTDB taxonomy): domain Bacteria; phylum Oederibacteriota; class PGYV01; order PGYV01; family CAYTNY01; genus CAZHOD01. Next base: position 634 of record CAZHOD010000428.1, on the reverse strand, counting down.
GGGGCCTGGGGATGATTTCCAAAAGCGGGCTCTCATTTTCGGAACAATACAGCGGATTTAACGCGGAAAAAAGGTATGGCGTGGATGTTTCCTACTCAAAGGAGCCCGCGGGCTGCAGGTGCGGCGATGTATTAAAAGGCCTTTGCAGGCCGGATGAATGCCCTCTTTTCGCGAAAAATTGTACACCCGGGGCCCCTGTCGGCGCGTGCATGGTCTCGTCAGAAGGCGCCTGCGCGGCGTATTATAAATATAATACTATTTAAAAATAAGTAGGGGCGGACCCATGTGTCCGCCCGAAAGAAAAAAGTAATGCCGGACAAACACATGGATTGTCCCTGCAAAAGATGAGATGATAATATGTTTTTTAAATTTGAAATCCGGAATTCAATACCGGAGGTATAATTATGCCCGACGACATAATAACCCTGGCCCACGGAGGAGGCGGCAGGGCGTCACAGAGGCTTATAGACAATTATATAAAAAAATATTTTTCCAATGAGGTATTGGACAGGATGGAAGACGGCGCAGTGCTTCCGAAACTTAAAAACGCGCCTGTTTTAACCACTGATACTTTTGTGGTCTCGCCTCTGTTTTTTTCCGGAGGCGATATAGGCAGGCTCGCTGTATGCGGCAC
>CAZHOD010000427.1:0-1584 GCA_964534075.1 uncultured Spirochaetia bacterium | reverse complement strand
ACTGGAGTTCAGACTGTGCTCTTCCGATCTCAGCTCAGCGTTCTCAAAGATATAGACCTGGACGTAAAAAAAGGGGAACTGATTATGATGGTGGGCGAGTCCGGGGCGGGAAAATCGACCCTTCTTTCAATAATGGGCGGGCTGAGCAAGCCGACTTTCGGGAGGGTCCTGCTGAGGGATACGGATATTTACGGCCTGAGCGACGAGAAACTGGCAGGTATAAGGAATAATAAAATGGGTTTTATTTTTCAGTTTCACCATTTGTTGCCTGAATTCAGCGGCATGGAAAATGTTATGCTGCCGGCTCTTGTCGCCGGGGAGAGCAGAAAAAGCGCGGCTGAAAAGGCCAAAAAAATATTGATAACCATAGGTTTAGGTGATAGATTGTTACACAGGCCCTCTCAGCTGTCGGGCGGCGAGCAGCAGCGGGTCGCCATAGCGAGGGCGCTCATAAATGAACCTGATATTGTTTTCGCGGATGAGCCGACGGGAAACCTGGACAGGAAAAACGCGGAAATAATACATAAAATAATACTTGATTTCAATAAAAGTTTTGAGCAGACATTTGTCATAGTGACTCACAATGAGCACCTGACGTCGTACGGTTCGAAAGTGATTTCGATAAACGACGGAGAGATAAGCAGTATTAAAAACAAATGACAGGAGGGCTTTAATGCTGATAAATATGAACGGAAAATTGGTCCCCAAAAAAGAAGCCGTAGTATCTGTATTTGACCACGGGCTGTTGTATGGCGACGGTGTTTTTGAGGGCATAAGGATATATTCCTATAATATATTCAGGCTCCGTGACCATATCGACAGGCTTTTTATGTCGGCCAAGTTTATTATGCTGGATATTGGTGTTTCAAAAAATGAGCTGATAAAAGAGGTCGTCAGGACGGTAAAGGCCAACAAATTAAAAGACGGATATATCAGGATGGTGGTAACCCGGGGGGAAGGAGACCTGGGGCTGGACCCTAAAAAATGCGTGAAAGGAGCCAACCGGTTTATAATAGGCGCTGATATCGCGCTTTATCCCGAAGAGTATTATAAGAAAGGCCTGTCTATTACAACGGTCGCGGTACGGAGAAACATAAACGAGGCGCTCGAGCCCAGGGTAAAATCCCTTAATTATCTTAATAACATTATGGCTAAAATAGAAGCAACCAATCACGGCAGCCTCGAGGCCATAATGATAAATCACCAGGGGTACGTGGCGGAGGCAACCGGTGATAATGTTTTTATAATTAAGGGAGGCGATATATTGACGCCTTCTCTGGTTTGCGGCGCGCTGGACGGAATTACGAGGAGGACAGTTATAGAAATAGTGAAAAAATCCGGGATGAAAGTTAAAGAGCAGGTGCTTTCAAGGTACGATCTTTATACCGCGGACGAATGTTTTTTAACCGGGACCGCGGCGAAGGTTATTCCGGTTGTTTCCATAGATGCCAGGGTAATTAACGGCGGGGTGCCCGGGAAGATAACAAAGAAAATAGCCTCCGCGTTCAGGAAATTAACCAGGACAAGAGGAATGAAAGTAAAATACATTCGCCCTATGAATATCCCGCCCGCCACTGGGAACTG
>CAZHOD010000426.1:0-1585 GCA_964534075.1 uncultured Spirochaetia bacterium | reverse complement strand
GTGAAGGCGGCGGGGAGGGAGAAAAAAAGGGTACTGAAAAGGAAGAAGAAAAAAAGGATAAAGACAAAAAAGATAAAGAAGAAAAAAGCAAAGAAGGAAGAGAAGAAAACGGCAAGTTTGATTACAGGAACGTCCAGTCGATACAGAACGTAAAAAAGGGGCAGGCCCTGGCGAAAAAAATTCCGCCAACAAACGGTGTTAACGGAATGACCGTTACGGGTAAAGAAATACCGGCTGAAAAAGGCGAGGAGGTAAAATTTGTTTTTGGCAAAGGCGTGGAGCCGGCGGCGGATAACCCCGATCTTTACGTGGCGGCCAATGACGGGCAGGTTGTTTATAAAAACAACAAACTGGAAGTCCTGGCCATATACGAGGTGCAGGGCGATGTCGATATGTCGGTTGGGAATATCGATTTTGTGGGAAGTGTAGTAGTTCACGGCGGTGTCGGAGAATTTACTGTAAAGGCAGGTGAGGACGTTGTTATTGATGACGTAGCGGACGGCACAGTAATAGAGGCCGGAGGCAAAGTGTCAGTACGCGGCGGAATAGTGGGAAAAAGGGCCCGGGTAATTGCCGGTGATGACGTAACGACAAAATATATCAGGAACGCCTATGTGGAAACTGAAAAAAATATAGTTGTAAACGAGGCGGCCATGCATTCGACCCTTATATCCGGCGGAAAAATTACCGTTATGGGCGCCAGGGGGCTTGTGGTAGGAGGGACAATAGCGGCTGCCCATGAGGTCAGCGCGAAGGAAATAGGCGCGAAAATGGCTACGCCTACAGAAATATCCATAGGTGAAACCCCAAAAATGAGGGAGGAAATGAACGAGGCTATGAAAGAGCTGAAAAATATTGAGGAGCAGCTCGATAAGACAAAAAAAGGCATAATATTTTTAAAGGATCTCAGCGGCAAAATGGGGGGGAAACTGCCGCCGGATAAAAGGGACCTTATGGCAAAGCTTACCAGGACCCAGTTTAAGCTTATGACCGAGCAAAAGAAGTGGGAAGAAGTAAAGAACAAACTCGAGGCAAAGGCCAAGGAAATCCAGACTACAAAGAGGGGAAAGGTCAACTGCCTGGGCATGGTATATACAGGGGTAAAGATTATAGTGAACAAAGCGCAGAGGACAGTAAGCGATGAGCTTAAATATTCCACTTTTGTGGAAAAAAACGGCGAGGTCCAGGTGCTTCCGTACTCGGGGTAACGGAGCGTAAATTAACCGCTGCCCGGCAGTTAAACCGGGTAATTATTGATTTCAAATTTCAAACAAAACCATTGTTTTTTATTTTAACCTGTATAAAGCTGCAGGCAGTTTAAACTGCTTGACACAAAGCTTCACAACAAAGTATACTTACGAATAGAATACGACTCACCTGCGAAACTTGGGTTCATTGACAGCACATTTCGCCCTCTTTTTTAAAAGAAGGGCTTGTCAGCAATAGCTGAGGCGAAGGATGATAGGGGAGGTTTGAAGTAGTTATCCTGCAGGCGTACACCTAAAACAAGTCAAATCCCCCTTGATCATGATCCCCCTTTTCCTCACAGAGGATAAGAAATGTAAGGCTTTAAAACTACCAAAGC
>CAZHOD010000425.1:0-1588 GCA_964534075.1 uncultured Spirochaetia bacterium | reverse complement strand
ATGAGGAAATACTGGGAAAATGGGGGGGCGAGGAAGAATACAGCGGCGCAATGTGGCAGGTTAAATTAAACCTGGCAGGGGCGTATAAGGACTCGGGCGAATATATAAGCGCGATCAAACTTTATAGGGAACTGGCGGAAAAGTACAGGAGTGTAAATCCCGATATGTACGCCTGGGTCATGCTTGAGTTCGGGGACACTTATAATATGATATATAATACCGAGGACGCCGTAAAAATATACGGGGAAATCGCGGAAAAATTCGAGGGTACTGACTGGGCAGCTGAAGCGCTTTTTGGCCTTGCCGAGGCCCATAAAACAGCGGGAGACAACAAAGAGGCCGTAAAATTTTATGACATGATTATAAAAAAGTACAGCAAAGGGTTCCTCGCGGCCGAGGCAATGACTTCCAAGGCGGAAATATACGAGAAAAAGGGCATGTACGACAGGGCCCTTGAAATATACTCAAAAGTTATAAACGATTTTCCGGAAATAGTTACCGAGTACGCGCGGTACAGGCATGGTGTCCTTTCGGAAAAGAAAATTAAATGAATGAATATCAGTTTATATCCCGCCTGAAAAAAAAAATAAATCCGGTGAACCCGGGCCTTGCGCTGGGAATAGGCGATGACTGCGCCCTTATAAATTACACAAAAGCCTCTTACCTCGCTGTTACCGCGGATTCTTTTGTAGAAGGGGTTCATTTCAGCCGCGCTTATTTTACGCTTAAGGAGGCGGGCGCGAAAGCTATGGCGGTAAACATATCGGATATCTGCGCGGCCGGGGGAGTACCGAAATTTGCTTTTTTAAGCATAGGCGCGCCTTCCGGCGCGAAGGCGGGCGGGCTTACTGAACTCGCGGACGGATGCGCGGGTTTCGGGCGGCGCTATGGCGTGGACATAGCGGGCGGGGACACGGTATTTTCGGAAAAGGTTTTTATTTCAATTACGCTTATAGGCGAAGTTGAAAAAAAGTCCGTAATGAAAAGGTCCGGCGCCGGCGCCGGCGATATAATGTTTGTAACAGGCCCTCTCGGCGGGGCGGCTGCCGGAAGGGTGATGGAAAGGAAAAAAAACACGGGCAGGCGGCGCGGCAAGGGCCCTTTGTTAAAAAAACATATTATTTTTGAACCCAGGCTGCGCGAGGCAAGGGCCCTGGCAAAAAGCGGATTTGTTACGGCCTGTATCGATGTTTCCGACGGGCTGGCGGCTGACACATACAATATTGCCAAAGCTTCAAACAAAGGAGCGGTTATAAACCTCGATTACCTCCCGCTGCATCCCGGAGCGGAAATACATGCCGTCAAAAATAAAAAACCGGCCGAAGAGGCGGCTTTATACGGAGGGGAGGATTTTGAGCTGCTTTTTACTGTTAAACCCGGGCAGAAGAAAAAATTTTTGGAATTCAGCTTAAAGGAAAAAATGCCGGTTTTTGAAGTCGGCAGGATTACGCGGGGCAGAGGAGTTTACCTTTTAAAGGACGGGAAAAAGAAAAAGGAAAATTTTAATAGAATATGGAAACATTTTTAGGACAGAATTTCATAAAAATAACAGAAAAAACCACAAAAGAACCGGCAGCAACGAAAAAAG
>CAZHOD010000424.1:0-1609 GCA_964534075.1 uncultured Spirochaetia bacterium | reverse complement strand
TACAGTTTCTTGGAGAGGATGAAGCAGCGGCACCTTGTCCGGAATATTAGTGATGGTTACGCCGCGCTGTCCGGGGGCGCGAAAAGCAGGGGCGCGCAGTGCACGCCCCCTACATGCGGTTTGTTATCAAAGGTTATTCAGGCATTTAAAAGTATATCAAAGAAGAAAACCGGTATTAAATGGCAGCGTTTGTTTTGCGGCCGCGTAATTCGTAATGAAAAAGCGGACATTTCTATTTCGCGTTGACAGAGGGGGAGAAATCACTTGACATTACTCAATACATTGAGTAAAATTACTCAATGTATTGAGTAATTTATTGAGGTGGGATATGTACAAAAGGCCTGTATTTAAAGAAATTGTCAAAAGAATAAAAGAAAAAAGGCGTTTTATACAGGTGCTGGCCGGCCCCAGGCAGACAGGGAAAACTACAATAGCGAGACAGGTATTGGATGAACCCGGTATAGAAGGGCATTACGCTGCCGCGGACGAGCCAATGCTTAAAGACAGGGTGTGGGCCGAACAGCAATGGGAAACTGCCAGAATAAAATCAAAGAAGGCCAAAAAGCCGGCCGTGTTGGTGCTCGATGAAATACACAAAATACCAATGTGGGCGGAAACAATAAAACGGTTGTGGGATGAGGATACCGCGGCCAAAAGCGGGCTTCGGGTCATTCTTCTCGGGTCATCACCCCTGCTTATGAACAGGGGCCTCGGGGAAAGCCTGGCAGGAAGGTTCGAGCCGACTCATATAACACACTGGCCTTATGAAGAGATGGAGAAAGCCTTTGGATGGGGCGCGGAAAAGTATATTTTTTACGGCGGATACCCGGGAAGCGCGGGGCTTATAAAAGATCCTGAGAGGTTCAATAACTATATACTTGAATCGCTGGTCGAATCTGTCATTTCAAAAGATATTCTTCAGATGAAAAGGGTCGATAAACCGGCGCTTTTGAGGGAGGTTTTCCGTCTCGGTTGCGCCTATTCCGGGCAGGTGCTTTCATACCAGAAGATGCTTGGACAGCTTCAGGACGCCGGAAATACCACCACGCTGGCCCATTATCTGCGCCTTCTTGAAGAAGCGGGCATGCTGGCCGGCCTGCAAAAGTATTCGGGAGAAACAGTGAGGCAGCGGGGGTCGAGCCCGAAATTCCAGGTTTTCAATAACGCTTTTTTAACGGCGCTGGCCGGATATGAACAAAAGCAGGCAATAAAAGACAGCGGGGTTTGGGGCAGGCTCGTGGAGTCCTGCGTGGGCGCGCATTTAATTAACGGGATAAAGGGAAAGAATATAAGGCTGTGTTACTGGGCAGGGTATAACAGGGAAGTGGATTTTGTTCTGATAAAAGGAAACAGGGTAACAGCGCTGGAAGTAAAAAGCGGGCGGAAAAAAAGTCCGCTCCCCGGGATGGGGATTTTTTCGGGAAAATTCAGGGTTCACAGGAAATTACTAATAGGGACGGGAGGGGTACAAATAGATGATTTTTTGAAAATCCCGGCACAGGAATGGGTAAAATAGGGACAGCCATTTAGGTTCCTGTCAACAGTAAATATACAAATAACGTTAATTTGTTTTTGTACTTGTTTTATTCTGTTATTTATTTTTTTTGCT
>CAZHOD010000423.1:0-1616 GCA_964534075.1 uncultured Spirochaetia bacterium | reverse complement strand
CGCCTCTCGGGCTGGCTGTTGAAAAAGGAAGGGCTGATGTTATAAAAGAACTGGTAAAAGCCGGAGTTAAGGTCGACAACGGGAACTCGAGGCAGAATGCGGAGTTCATAACCGCGGTAAAAAAAACAAATACAGATATAGCAATACAACTTATTAAGGCGGGAGCGGATGTGAACGCGGAAGATTACGAACATAATTCCGCCTTTATGATAGCCGTGGAAAAAGAGGATATGGAACTCATTAATGTTATGATGGAGTCGGGCGCGGATGTGAATTTCAGGAATTTCGACAATAATACGGCCCTTATGCTGGCGATCCGGAAAAACAATCCTGAAATAATAGCTTCGTTGCTGAAGTCCGGCGCGGACCCTAACGCTAAAGGGATAGGGAGAAAAACGCCGCTTATGCTTGCCGTGGAAAAATCCGCGTATGAAACAGCGGGAATGCTTATCAGGGCCGGAGCGGACGTTAATGAACGTGATTACCATGGTAATACCCCTCTTATGGAAGCGTCTATAAAAGGGGGCCTTAGTATGGTGAAGGAACTTATAGTGAAAGGCGCGGATGTTGACATAAAGGGGTACGGGAATTACACCGCGCTGATACTCGCGTGCGAAAACGAACATCCGGATGTTGCGGGAGAGCTTATAGGGGCCGGGGCCGCGCTTAACGAGGAGAACAACGACGGTGAAACAGCGCTGCTTGTTGCCGTTAAGAAAAAAAATACCGTGATTACGGATAAACTTCTTAAAGCCGGAGCGGATGTAAAAACAAAAGATATACAAGGAAGGACGCCGCTCATGCTGGCCGCGGAGCAGGGCGATGTTATGATGGCCGAAAAATTGATTTCTTCGGGGGCGGGCGCGAACAGCGCGGATACGCATAAAAATACTCCTTTTATTTACGCGGCAATAAAAGGAGAAAATGTAATCATAGAGAAACTGCTTGACGCGGGCGCGGAAATTGACAGGCGGGGGTTTGGTTCATATACAGCGTTGATGTTTGCGGCGAAAAATAACAGGCCGGGCGCGGTTGAAAAACTTATAGAGGCGGGGGCGGATGTAAATTTAAAGGGTTACGGCAGGTATACCGCTCTTCATTTCGCGGCGGAAAACAAATCAAAGGAGACAGCCGCGGCCCTTTTAAGGGCGGGCGCCGGAACGGAAGAGGGAAATTTATTTGGAGCAACACCGCTTATGCTCGCGGCTGAAAAGGGGAGCCTTTTGATAGTACAGGCGCTTTTAAACAGGAGGGCGGATCCCAATCTCAGGGACAATAACCTTAATACAGCGCTTATGACAGCCGCTGAAAACGGTAATTATTTTATAGTCAAAGAACTTATAAATGCCGGGGCACATATAAATATAGTAAACAAATACGGTGATACCGCGCTCATATCCGCGGCAAGGGAAGGGCAGGAAGAAGCAGTCGATATCCTTATAAAAGCCGGAGCTGACCCTGATATCGAGAATAAAGATGGTATGAGCGCGCTGGGGTACCTGAAAGAAGCGAAGATAGAAAAAAAACAATAAGAGGCCCGTAACCGCCGCCGCTTGTAATACCTCAGTTATGGTGGCGTATTTCGGTCTTTGTAGGCGCAACCTTTCAGGTTGCGG
>CAZHOD010000422.1:0-1616 GCA_964534075.1 uncultured Spirochaetia bacterium | reverse complement strand
ATTCCCAAAAATCGCATTAGGGCATAAAAACCGGAATGGAATAAAATTTTTAAAGCGGCAGATTCCGGATTTTGAAAAAATGGCGTAAAAAACCGTTTAGTTAAAGCTGGATTTCAGAAGATGTGGGTGTAAAACTGAAACTTTAACAAATGCGGGCATACCAGGCCCGAAAAATCAATTTAATACCGAATAAAAATTTTCAGGTTTGAGCACAGCGGGAAGAGATACATCGCCGGATGTATCGGATAAGAAGCAGGAATCTTTTTTGAAGTTTTAAAATAAGCTGCCTGCCATGCCTGACAACTTTGCCCGGAACCGAAATGATGTAGAAGCGCAAAGTGGCAATAGTGGACGTTTTAAAATCTTCGGGCAGGAATTCTTTGACTCCAACCGCAAGGTTTGAGGATAATAATCCTATGGAAAAATAGACAGAGTTTGAATAAAGCCCGGCGGCGGGGATATTCTCAAGGCCGAAGCCGGATTTTAGTTCCTTGATGTAATTTTCGGCGTTGCCGCGCTTATTATGAAAAAGAATAATATCTCTGCCGTCAGAATTGAAATTGTTGGTAGCGATTATATAATAACAGTATTTTTCATTTTCAAAGAGGTTCATCTGAGGGTTTAACCAGCGCTGTACAACAAGAGAAAAGGCGTTTGTAGAGGCGTTAAAGGCGTGTACAGTTACAGCATACTCACGGTCGGTTTTAATGCCGTCTTTGTCGTAAAGAGGTTTCCAATCATCTTCAGGAATCGATTTTACCGCTGAAATAACGGCAGAATCGTGGTCCGTTGTTACGGTAAAGATAATGTCGTTTTCGAAACAAAAATCAAAGAATTTATGGCTGTAAGCGGCGGAATCGCTTCGTACGTATCTGAGTTGTTTTTTGAGTTTTTTAAGATATTTATATATATATTTTATCTGGTCTGTTATGCCGGCAGAAGGAGAGGCATTGCCGTTCCTGAATTTACCGGCAAGGCATAAACCGGTTGATGCCTCAAACGACAGCAGGGGGCAATATCCTTTAAAACCCTTGTAGGTCATTACAGCATCCCGTTTGTTGCTCTCAATCAGGGTGGCATCAATGTCAATGGTCAGTTCATTTAAAGACATGTATTTCAGTATTTGTTTATTTAAATATTCAACAAGAAAAGTAAGCCTGCGCAGGCTGCCTTTTTTACCTAAAAACCTGGACACCGTGTCCGGGCTGGGAACTTTTTTTATCCCGCATAATTTCAGCAGCCCTTTATCCTGCGCTATTTCCCTTATGTCGTTCATATGCTGTCCGCCCGCAAGCATCATTAATACTACTGACATTACTATATCATGCGCGTTATGTCCCCGGTTTGAGCCGGGACGCGGGAATATTTCCCTGATTTTTTCAGGCAATCCGAATTTTATTGCCGCCTCAAAATACACAGCAAGGCCGCCTCTTGAGGTCATGCAATCTTTTGTTTCTTTTAACTGGAAAGGCAAAGTTGTTTGTTGTATACTATACATGGGCCGTAACTCCTTTCTCACCCACCGGGTGAAATGAATGATTTTATTATGATTATTATTCTATAAGGATTTGCGGCCTTTTTCAATCGTTCTTTTCCTTTCTATTGCGGTTTCCAGG
>CAZHOD010000421.1:0-1621 GCA_964534075.1 uncultured Spirochaetia bacterium | reverse complement strand
AGCTTTAGCGAAGGTTGATGGCTGCGTGCCTTTAACTACCGCAACCTGAAAGGTTAAGACCGAAATGCGGCGCCATAACTGAGGCGTTACCCATTAAGGCAATAATAAGCTTAAAGTTAAAAAGCAAAAACAAACAATAAGCAATATGACATTATTCATCTGGGATCTGAAATATGGACTCATTTTTGTCCTGAATCTGAGTTTCACCCTCTCTCATCCACGGGAGTATACTTAAGCCCCACAGGCCCGGTATATACGGCCCGCGGCCTGAATATCCTGTTTTTTTCCAGGTATTCCAGTATTCTTGCGGTCCACCCCGATATTCTGCTGGCGGCAAAAAGAGGCGTAAAAACACCTGTTTCTATCCCCATAGCCCTGTAAATCAAGCCTGAATAAAAATCAACATTCGGAAAAATTTTCTTTTCCTTGCCCAGGTGTGTGACTATGGCACTGTCCAGTTTTTTCGCTGTTTCATAAAGATTTTTTATATCCGGATTTTTTTCAACCATAAATTTCACGAGCGGGCCCAGTATCCTCGCCCTCGGGTCATACGCCTTATATACTCTGTGGCCGAAACCCATTACCTTTTTCTTTTCTTTCCTCACCTGTTCAAACCATTTCTCAACTTTATCCGGCGAACCGATTGCCTCCAGGTCATAAAGAACCCTCTCATTGGCGCCTCCGTGCAGCCTTCCCTTAAGGCTGGTAATACCCGCTATTATGGAACTGTACATGTCAGAAAGAGTGGAATTGGAAACCATGGCGGTAAAAGTAGAGGCGTTCATGCCGTGGTCAGCGTGCAGTATCAGGGCTATATCCATAATCCGTTCTGTCTCTTCATCGGGTTTTTCACCGGTCATCATGTAAAGCATATTTGCCGCGAAACTCAGGGACGGGTCCGGCACAAGCGGTTTTTTCCCCTGCCTCAGCCTCGCGATTGCCCCTGTTATAGAGGACATTCTGGCGATTAATTTTAACGCTATTTTCTTCTGGTTCTCATGTGAAATATCTTCTGTTTTCTCGTTCAGCGCGGCCATCACGGCCACGCCCGTATAAAGGCTTATCATTGGATGGGTTTTCTTAATTGTCGTAAGTTCAAGCGCGTCCTGTACCTCGTGCGGCAGTTCCCTGTATGAAATCAATTTTTCCCTGAATTCGTTTAACTCGGATTTTGTAGGAAGTTTTCCGTTTACCAGCAGGTAGGAAGTTTCCTCAAAAGAAGATTGTTCCGAAAGCTTAAAACAGTCATACCCCCTGTAAACAAGATGCCCGTTAACACCGTCGACATATCCGATTTTTGTTTCACAGGCTATGGCACCTTCCAGCCCCTTGTTTATTGATGATGTAATGGGCCATTCCACCCTTGTGGCTATTGGCGCCCCGGTCTCGTTCTTTATTTCACTTGTTGCCTTATCCGCCGCCTCTCTTACTGTCCTGTTAATTTCTTCTACACTCATGCTCCACCTCCTTTGACAGTCCCTCCTGAACATTAAAAACACCTTATTTTTTAGGCTATTTATATTACCTGTTTAACAAAAATGTGTCAATGATTAAATAGATAATATTGTAATACCTCAGAAGGTGTGAAAAAATTGGGTTTTCCAAGCATATTTCTACTGCG
>CAZHOD010000420.1:0-1652 GCA_964534075.1 uncultured Spirochaetia bacterium | reverse complement strand
CTTTAAAAATTTTATTCCATTCCGGTTTTTATGCCCTAATGCGATTTTTGGGAATGCCCCGGTTGGAATATGAATAATCCTATCTTTTCCTAAAAAGCGTTTTAAAAAACGCCTCCCCCTCTTTTATCCCGGCTGTTTTCACAAGAAAAAAGAAAACAGCCGCGCCGATTATAACGTTGATCGCGACTATTATAGCGTTGGTAAGCCGGGTGAAATTCTCGTTCCATTGAGCAGTCATTAATTCCGCGAGGAAATACACAATCACCCCCATCAAAAGTGAAATCGCGGTTATTTTTATAAAAAAAACAGCCAGTTCCTTTGTCTTTATGCTTCCGACATGCTTTTCCGTCATTACATACAGTAAAACAAAATGTATGATCCCGGCTATCGACGTTGCCAGGGCCAGGCCCAGGTACTGCATCGACTGCATAAGGGCCAGGCACAAAATTACGTTGGCCCCGAAAGAAACCATCGATATCTTCACGGCAGTCCCCGGTTTTTTAACAGCGTAAAATACCTGCGTAAGTATTTTAACGCCGGAATACGCGAATATGGCTATGGAATACATAATACATACTTTCGCGGTATTGGCCGCGTCGGACATTGTGAAATTCCCGTAATAAAATAAAAGAGTATTTATATGCCTGCTTAAAAAAATAATGCCCGCCGAAGCCGGTATTACGATAAAAAACGCCTGTTTGAGCGAGGAGTGTATGGTGTTTTTCAGGGCGTTTTTTTCCTTACGCGCCACATGCGACGATATATACGGAAAAGAAACAGTGGCTATGGCCACCCCGAACACTCCCAGCGGAAGCTGCATGAGCCGGTTCCCGTAATAAAGGTAGGTTACGCTTCCCTCCACAAGCAGCGAGGCCAGAATTGTGTTTATAAGCAGGTTAAGCTGGGTGACCGACTGGGCAAAAGTGGCGGGAAGCATAAGGCCGCCTATTTTTCTTATGCCTTTATCTCTCAGGTCTATAAAAGGCTTTATCCTGAACCCGGACTTTGCAGCGGGTATGTACTGAAGTATTACCTGGGCCAGGGCGCCGGCAAGAGCCCCAATCACCCACCCGTAAACCTGTTTTTCCGGCCCCGCGCCGAAAAGCGGGCATATAAAAATACCCGCCGCGATCATAAAAACGTTCAGCACAACCGGGGCGAACGCCGGTATTGAGAACTGCTTCATGGAATTTAAAACACCCATAAAAAGGGCGGAAAGGCTCATGAAAAAAATAAATGGAAAAAGGTACCTCGTAAGCTCCACAGTAAGGCGGAATTTTTCTGTATCCCCGGAGAAACCGGGCGCTATTATCTTCACAAGCAAAGGAGCGAATAATACGCCCAGCGCGGTTATAAAAACCATCAAAACAGTAAGGAGTGTCAAAGCGTTTGCCGCCAGGTTCCACACTGTGCGCCGCGGCTTTTTCTCGATATACCCGGTAAAAACCGGGATAAACGCGGAGGCCAGGGCGCCTTCGGCAAGCAGGTTCCGCAGCAGATTCGGTATCCTGAACGCTACGAAAAAAGCGTCCGAGACCGTTCCCACGCCGAATATAGCCGCGGATATGGCATCCCTTATATAACCGAGCACCCTGCTCAGCATTGTTATTACGCTGACTCTGGCCGCTGAATAAGCTATTTTTTTTGTCGCC
>CAZHOD010000419.1:0-1653 GCA_964534075.1 uncultured Spirochaetia bacterium | reverse complement strand
TTTTTTACCGGAAAAATCCCCCATAAGAGCCAGCACCTCTTCGTCAGTGACGCCACACCAGTTTTCATAAACCTGCGCCACTGCCGAGAAATCACGCGGGGTTTCAAGTATTACCGCGTCATCGGCAAGCGCCGCGATTTCGTTTTTTACCCGGGGCGACGCCACCGGAACAGCTGCAACAACCTTCCCTGCCGATTTTTCCCTGCATGTGTATATCGAGGCCCTCATGGTGCTTCCCATTGCTATGCCGTCGTCCGTAAGGATTACGGTTTTTCCTTTTATATCGGGAAGAGGTTTTCCTTTTCTCAGTTTTTCCACCCTTCTTTTTATGACTTTTTCCTGCTCTTTAATGACCTGAGTGGCGGTTTCCGGGTTCACGAACCTTGACGCTGACTCGTGAAAAAATACGCTGCCGTCCTCGGCAAGCGCGCCAAAACCCGCCTCGGGATTTCCCGGCAGTGGCATTTTTCTGGAAATTACAATCGAAAAGCCGGCGTTCAGGCAACGCGCTATTTCACACCCTATTTCAACTCCACCCCTTGGTATGGCCAGTACAATCACGTCTTCATCCGCGTATTTTTTAAGCGCCGAGGCGAGCTTTTTACCCGCGTCGCTTCTGTCCTTAAACATAATATCCTCCTTTCTTTACTTTTCACCCGCAACTTAACGTTAACAGCCGTTTTATTGAATATTTTTATTCAAGGTTATATTGACTTTATTCTTTTTACGCCGGAAATATACCCGGGTAGAATACAATCATAAAAAAATCACTTCTCACTGCTTAATATTTCTGTATAATATATATAATTATTAAAAAGGAGGATATTATGAAAAATATCAAAATAGCAGCGGCTCTGATTGTAGCGGTGCCTTTAATTTTTGCCACCGGCTGTTCCACGGGATATTACATAGTAGTCGATTCAATAAACTCAGGCGAAAAAATCCAAAACAAAAAATACGTTATAGCAGCCGGAAACGAAAACATCGAAAGGAACGACCTTCAGTTCAGGGAATATTCCGCCATACTGGCCGAGGCGCTCGATGATAAAGGCTATAAGCAGCTCGACCCGGATAACCGCGAAAAAGCGGATCTTATAATATTCCTTTCCTACGGCGTGGGTGATCCTGAAAAACATACATATTCCTACTCAGAGCCGGTCCGGGGCCGGACAGGCTCCACGGAAAGGACATACGCCGATATATACGAAGATGACGGCGAAACAGTCATATATTCATACACGGATGTCGACCCTGAATACGGGATTACCGGGTATGAAACAAAAACAGAAGAATATATAACTTACGAAAATTTCGTGGTAATAGACGCCTACAGCACCCGCGAAAAAAGCAGGAAAGGAAAAATGAAACATATATGGAAAACAACCGCGTATACGCAGGGGCGCTCCAAAAAACTGAGGAAACTGTTCCCCTACCTTATTGCCGCGGCCTCAAAATACCTGGGGGGCAACACAGGCCATGAAATAGACGTGATTGTGACCGAGGACAATGAAAAACTCAAGCAATTAAAACCCATAAATAGCGGCGGGTAAACCGGCAAAAATGGGGAAATCTCCAGGGGTAATACCTCTGTTACGGGAGGGGTATTATGGCTTTTGTAACCGCAGCCTTTCTTGTCGAAGTTTAAAGTTTAAA
>CAZHOD010000418.1:0-1662 GCA_964534075.1 uncultured Spirochaetia bacterium | reverse complement strand
GGAGCTGAGGATTAAGCAGAAATACGGCAAAGCCGCGGGCCGCTACCTCGAAGTGCTGGAAATGGACGCGGAAAATAAAATAGCGGCGCATTACACGAAAAAATTCAGGAAAAAGGCAAAGGTGTATTATGAGGACGCCTCGGAGTGTTATGAAAAAAAAGATTTTAAGTCAGCTCTTGAAAAAATAAACCTTGCCGTGGACTACGGCGGTGGGAGGGGCGCCATAAACCTGAAAAATAAAATAAAAAACACCATTGAAAACAGCAAAAAAGCCGACAGGTTTTACAACCTGGGGGTGGAGAGCTACAAAAAGAGGAATTACGCCGGGGCGGTTAATTACTGGAAAGAAACACTAAAGATAAACCCTGAAGATACAGAAGCAAAAGCCAACATAAAAAAAGCAGAGGAAAAAATCAGGGGAATAGAGGAAAAGGAAAAAAAGGAAATAAAAAAGGTGTTTAAGGAGGCCAAAAGCCTTTTTGAACTCGGTGAAATAAACAGGGCAAGAGGAAAATGCGGGTATATAATGAGGCTTGACCCGGGCAATACAGAATGCGCCCGGCTGCTGGAAAAAATAGAGGCAATTGACAGCAATAAAGAAGCGGAAATACCGGAAAAAAGGTAGGCAAAAAAAATACAGAGGGGGAAGATTATGAAAAAAATGTTTGTGTTTGTAACAGCGGTATTTGTTCTTTTAAGTGTTTTTATTTCGTGCTCAAAGGATAAGGCATCGGGCCCTGTCAGGGCGGGAAAAATGATTCTGACTGCAACACCCACGTACACGCCTGATATCAATTACACAGTGTACATTCACCGGGAAGGCACGCCCGCGCCGGATGTAAGGGTGGAAATGTTTAGTGTCGAGGACGGTGTTGCCCTTGATTCTCATACAAATGCAAGCGGGACAGCGGGTTTTAAAATAAACAGCGGGGGCAAATGGGGAGTTAATGTGGGGACGTTTAAAGGGTTTAAAAACCAGTACTTTATGGTAGAGCCTCTTTCAAATTCAGTTTTCGCGGTAAATTACGGCATACCGTCCCTGGATATCGAGCTTATCAAAGGGAGCGAAGATATCCCCATAAACCCGAATGAGGTGGTTTATGAAATTACGTATCATACGAAATTTGAAAGGGAGGATAGGGTAGAGGTTAAAATTCCAGAAAATATAGTGCTTTCTTATGATTCAAATATAGTAAAAACCGAAGGCGATGCAGTAACATGCACACTAAACATACCGAAAAGTTTCGAAGGATACGGAGAGGACAGAAAACACCTTAATATATGGGCGTATTGTTTGGATGATAAGACAATAAAAACAGAAGAAAGAGTACTCACAAAAAACTGGATATTTAACATAAGCGCTGATTATATTTACACTGCTGTGTATGACAGGTTTGACAACAGGAAAACTTCTTTTTACGCCGGGCTGAGAAATATAGATATATCCACTTCGTACAAAATACCTTTTTACGGGGAAGTTAAATATGAGCTTTTGGACGCGAAAAATTCAGGAAGCGCGGGGATGACAGGCTGGAAAAACGCGGGGCATCATATGCCGGATTTTGTTGAGACCGCATATTTTAAATTGCTCGCGAAAATAAAAACAGGAAAAAATGACGAGTATGTGTGGAAATATATGGATAACAACGGAAAAATTACGGT
>CAZHOD010000417.1:0-1665 GCA_964534075.1 uncultured Spirochaetia bacterium | reverse complement strand
TGAAGGCGAAAAAATGCTTAGAAATTTAAGGGAAAAACAGGAAAAGCAGCCGGACGCGTCTTATTTCAGGGAAAGCATGAAAGGGCTTATTTTAAAAAAAATACACGAACTTTCGCCCGAGCAAAGGGACGTAATAATACTGCGGGACGTGGACGGGATGTCCTACGGGGAAATATCAAAAATACTGAAACTATCAGTGTCGGCTGTGAAATCAAAACTTTTCAGGGCAAGGGATAACCTCAGGGAAAAACTTGAAAAGGACGATATTATTTAAGGCGAAACTTTTTTACGGCATGATTGTCATATGAAATAACCGTTAAGGAGGCAAAAAATGAGTAATAAACGCGGTTGTGAAAGATACAAACAGCTGATAATGCAGGAGGCCGATGGTGAGATAACCCGGGCCGGGAAAGAGGCTGTAAAAAAGCACATACGCTCCTGCCGGGATTGCGCTGTTTACAGAAAAAAGACGGTTAAAATGATGAAAAAGCTTTCCGGGGTAAGTTTTGATGCCCCGTATTACCTTGAGAGTAAAATAATGGCCGCTGTCAGGGAAGAGGCAAAACCGCGCGTGCGCTTCAGTTTGAGGCAGGCCTTTATTTACGCGGCTTCTTTCGGAGTAGTTATTGTGGGCTCTCTTTTGGTTATAAATACCGGGATTGATAACGGCATATACACTCCTCCGGATAAAGCGGCTTATAATATTGAAACGGGAAAAAACATAAAGCCCGGGGACAAGGCGTCAAATTACGCGGCTGCTGAACCGGCGGAAAAAGAAAAGAAAGCGGTTGTAAGCGAGGCGGAAACAAATAAGGCGGCAGAAGTAAAAACAGCGGCCCCGGAGACGGCGGGGGAATCAAAAACAGATATTAAGACGGCAGGAACAGCCCTTAAAAGAGAAACAGGCGCGGATAAAAGCGCGGAAAATAAAGCAATAAAAATCAGCGGCAGCGGGTTTACAGCGGCAAAAGAGACTCCTGTGCCTTCGCCGGGAGATACTTTGCTCGACAGGGAAAAGGCGATAGTTGGCAACAATGTCATAAATCCCGCCCGGGGCGGCGAGGCAATAATAAAAGTAAAGGTCGATGATGAAACAGCGCGCGTTAAAATAAAAATTTATGACAAGCGTGTGAGGGTGGTAAAGAATATACTGGATGAGGAATTGGGCAGAGGTATTTATGAGGCAAGGTGGGGAGGAGATAACTATAATAATGAAACCGTGGCTGAGGGGATATATTTTGTGTATATCCGAATAGGCAGGATGGTTATTAAAAAGCATATTGTCGTAACGAGATAAAAAAGCACATACTTATTGACATCAGACAAATGTTTGATTATAATTGATATTATAAAATGACGCATAAGGCAAAGCCCACAATCCTGAAAAAAGGGGAACGAGTATATATGAGTAAAACAATTTTATTTTGCAGGAGAATTTTAAACGTTGTAATTTTTCTCTTTGTTTTTCAGGCAGTATTCGCCGGTAATTATCCTTTTCCGATAAATCAGGATTACAATTATGGTATACGTATATCAAGTTTCAGTGAGTCTGACATGCTGTCAAAGTATAATGACTGGAAAAGCGCGTATGTCTGGAATGACACGTCCACAGGCCAGAGGGTTGTCAGCCCTGAACCCATAGACGGCGTAACAAACAGGACTGTT
>CAZHOD010000416.1:0-1679 GCA_964534075.1 uncultured Spirochaetia bacterium | reverse complement strand
GCCCTCCTCGATGGGCAGCTCCCTTAGTATAACCTTGTCCTTTGTCACGTAATTCCCCCGGATTTTTATTTCATTTATGTATGCCACCGGCCCCTCGTCAATATTTATTTTTATCCCGATTTTACCCACATCATCGTCATATACAAGGCTTTCGTTTATCTGCGCGAAAATATTCCCCTTTTCCCCGTACATACCCTTGATTTTCGCGATGTCCTGTTTGAACCGCACCTTGTTAAAAACCTTTTCCGTCGCGGTCGATATCCTGTCCTCTATTTCCGCCTCAGAATATATCTCGTTGCCGTTTATTTCCATTTTTTCCACGGTATATTTAATGCCTTCTTCCACCGGTATTTTTATGCTTATGGAGTTGTTTTCCCTGTCAAAACCTGCGTACTCACCTATTATTTTTTCCCTGTTCAGCTCTATCTCGCCGTAGGAATAACCGTTTATTTTTGCTTTGACATACCCTTCCTCATAGTAGCTGTTAAGTATTTTTTTAAGGTCTTCGATAAATTTATCATCCTTAAAAACACCTGACCGGAACCACCCTTCCTCCTTTGTTTCCATAATGCCTTTTATTTTGCCGCCGCCAAAAACCTCATTGCCTTCTGCTGTTATGGACGCCACCTTCATTTTTGGCCCCTCTTTTACATCCACATAAATTTTAACCTTTTTTCCGCCTTCTTCGGTTTCATATTCCTCTGTCTTATAATCAACTTCGGCGTAATAAAAATTTTTATCCCTGTACATTTTTCGTATTTTTAAAACTGCTTCTTTCAGCGCGTAACCGTCGAAATACTCCCCCTCTTTTACTTTTATCGCCTCTTCCTCTTCCTGATCCGGCGCGGCCGGCGCGGCCGGCGCGGCCGTTTCCTCTTCCTCGTACGGATTTTCCAGCTTTGATTTAATGTCGCCGTCTCCCACGCCCTTATTTCCTTTTATATGAATTTTCTCTACGCGCGGTTTTTCCACGAACTCATAAATAAGCACTTTTTTTCCGTCTTCGTCGCCGAGGTAGACTTTGATATCCTCAAACTTGCCTGTTTTATAAAGGTTCTTTATGTCTTCCCTTGTCTTATACTTTGAAAAAAGCATCCCCACACCATATGATATTTTATCGAGCACTTCCTTTTCGGATACATTGGAAACACCTGTTATCTTAATATCCTCTATAATATTGTCCATTACATTTCCCGCGTCTACAGCGTGTAAAGCCGGCGGCGCCGCGCACATTAATACGATTAAAAACACGATAATTTTTTTCATAAAATACACCTTTACCTCCATAATAATTTTAAAAAACGGATGTAATTATATCACAATATATAATAAATGCAACCAATAATGAAACCTTTTTATATGATTTTTGACGTTTTCGGCCCGGGATTTGATTACGGATTAATTGCCGCGGAACCGGGGTTCAAAACGGCTTCCCTCCCGCGCCTTCCGGTTTTATAATAATCCGAATCCCGCCTGGTTTTTACGGAAGACGCCCCCCACGCGTTAAAATCAAATCCCCGCGCCTCTCTTTTTCCTTCCTCTGCCGTTTTTTCACTTCGTAATCTTCGTAATACCTCAGTTACGAGAGGGGTATTATGGCTTTTGTAACCGCAGCCTTTCTTGCCGAAGTTTAAAGTTTAAAGGTGAAAACTGAAAATTAAAACTAAAACAACGGGTAA
>CAZHOD010000415.1:0-1685 GCA_964534075.1 uncultured Spirochaetia bacterium | reverse complement strand
GAATTTGAAATAGACTCGAGGCCGTCGGATGCCATAGCGCTGGGGCTCAGGGCAGGGGCCTCCATATATGTGTCTGAAAATGTAATTATGGAGGCTACGATAATGGATAAAAGCAAGTATGAAAAGGAAATGAAGGAATTCAAGGAGTTTTTAAAAGGCGTAAAGCCTTCTGATTTTATTAATTATAAGGAATAACTCCGGCATTTTTTTTGTATTTTATATGGAACGGTGTTTTGCTATATAAATTCAGGGCCCCGTTTTTTCCATAACGCTTGTGAGGAAGCTTTATATGCTTAAAGGAAACAGGGAGCTATTTGAAAGCCTGGGAACAGTCGGCCTGCTGGGTTTTACGCTTGTTTTATCCACTTTCGCCGGGCTGGGGCTGGGCATCCTGCTGGATAAACTGACCGGATTAAAGCCGGTATTTACCATAGGCGGAATGATTTTCGGCATAGTTGCCGGGTTTGTAAATATATTTGTAAAAACAAAAAATTTATGATAAATTATAAAAGAATTTCTATAATGTTTTTATCGGCGCTTTTGCCGGTTTGTTCTTTATATTTTTTTATGGAAAAAGCAATTGTAAACGGCGCTGCCGCGGGCTATGCTGCCGGAGCCCTGAATTTTTATATTATCGCTTTATCGGTCAAATGGATGCTTTCCGGTGAGAAAGTTAATCCCGCGGTTAAAGCCGCGCTTTCATCCGGTATTTTTTTAATTAAAATAGCCCTGTTTGCCGCGGTTATCGCCTTCCTTATTATTATGAGGGAACATTATAATATTTTCGGATTTCTCGCGGGATTTACCCTGAGCCTCATAATAATAGGAGCGGAAAGTGTGATGGCAAGGATTAATACTAAATAATACGGAGGAAACAAAGAAGTGACACCGGGAGAAGCAGTACACATACACTCGCCTGTTTCTTTTCTGGACGGGCATGACCTGATGATTATTACCATGATGATCGTCGATTACGTTATCGTATTTATGATTTTATCGATGGGGACAACCTCGATGAAACTGAAACCGGGAAAGTCCCAGAACCTTGTCGAGTGGTCCGTTACATATATATGTAATTACGCGGACGACCTTATAGGAAAAAAGAATGCCGGAAGGTTTTATCCCCTTTTTGTCATGCTTTTCTTTTATATATTTATCGGGAACCTGATGGGCCTTGTGCCCGGCCTCGTTTCGCCGACGAGTATGCTCAGCGTGACAGTGGCGCTGGCCCTAATAGTGTTTGTTTACGAGTGGGTTTCCGGCATAGCCCAAAACGGGCCCATTAATTACCTGAGGCATTACGCGGGCGGCCCGGGTATACCGCCCGCCCTTAAGCCTTTTATGTTTTTTGTCGAGCTTCTGAGCGATATATCGAGGCCCCTTTCGCTTTCTTTCAGGCTTTTCGGGAATATACTGGCAAAAGAAATCCTGCTGGGCGTTCTTGTTGTTCTTGTACTGATTTTCTGGCCGAGCGTGACAACCGACGGTATAAGCGCTTTCCTGGCCGGTTTTTCATTTATTTTACGGCCCCTTATAATAATTCTCGGGGTGCTTGTGAGCCTTATCCAGGCGGCGGTTTTTACCCTGCTCGCCATGATATATATAGCCGGCGCCGTCGCGGCGCACGAAGAATACTGATAAAAAATTAAAATTATCGTTATTGGTTCATTTGTTAAAAAAAGAAA
>CAZHOD010000414.1:0-1691 GCA_964534075.1 uncultured Spirochaetia bacterium | reverse complement strand
CGGCCGCGTTTTTTTCGGCGGCCGCTCTTTCGGCGGCTGTTTTTAACGCGGAAAAAGGAGCGGAAAAAATCACCGTGTCAAAAATAAAATACAGGCCGGGAAGCGTAAAAAAAACATACGCGGCGCTGATGTACCTGTTTTTTATAGCGGCGGCCGAAATATACGCTTTTGTACTGCTCTATTTCAGGGTAAAATCTTCGCCGGCGGTAAAGGCGGTGGCAGCCGCGGCCTGCGTGGTATATTTAATAGGCATGCTGAACAAGGTGTTTATGGCGTTCGCGGTAATATCCAGGCTGAGGATTGACCATTTGAGGAAAATGTTGTTAAATAAGGGCGCGGGCCGGGTGGTTCTTTTCTGGGTTTTTGCCGCGGCCGTATTTTTCGCGTAAAGGAGAGAACTGATGAGTATGAGCAAGGGCTTTGTTGTCGTGTATCTCGCGTTTATAGCTCTGATGACTGTTTTTTCATACGCTGTAGCGGGCCTTTCAATAACATCGCTTATTGTAACAGCCGCTTTTATAATTAATGTGTTTCTTTTTGTTGATGTTTTCATCAGCGGAAAAAACAAGGGAGGTAAAAAATGATAAAACACGTTATTTTGTTTAAAATGAAAGAGGAAAACAAAGAAAAAAATTCCAAAGAACTTGTAAGGCAGCTTATGGAGCTGAAGGAAAAAATCGGACAGGTGAGGGAAATGCAGGCAGGGGTGAATATAAGTAAATCGCCTTCGGCTTACGACGTGGGGATGTATTCGGTTTTTGCCAACCAAAATGACCTGCAGGCATACAGGGAAAGGGAGGAACACCGGGAGGTGCTGGGATTTATAAAGGAAGTTGTCGAAGACCTGCACGTGGTGGATTACGAGGGCGGAGAATAAAGTTTAAAACCAGAACATAAAACAGACAAAAAGATTAATTGCCGGTATTTAATTTTTTGTCTTTTTAAAAAAATCATTCACGCATTTAAGCGCCGGGTTTTTGTTAAGGCGGACATTTGAATGCCCTGTGCCCGGCAGAGGGCAGAATGTTTTTTCACGGGAACCAGCCGCCGCGAACATTTTTCTGCCTATATCAAACGGGAAAGTTTCGTCTTTGGTTCCGTGTATAATAAGCAGCGGGGATGAAAAGTTTTTTATCATATCCACGGGCTGCGGTTCCGTATTTATAAGCCTTTTTTCGGCTTTAAGTTTTATTATCCAGCAAAAAGGCGGGACAAGCCCTTCGGTCATCCGTGAAACTCCTTCTTTCGCGTTTGTAAAAGGAGCTTCCATGATAATCCCGTCCGGGTTATTCCGGCTTCCGATTTTTGCCGCGGGGACGGTGCCTATGGACTGGCTGAAAATGAAAAGTTGTCCGGGGTTATATTTATCAGTTACAAAATCATATATTCTGACGGAATCATCAAGGAGCGCTTCAAAGGAAGGGGGGCCCGTGCTTTCGCCGTACCCGCGGTAATCAAAGCATACTACATTCAGCGCGTATTTTTCCGAAAGATAATACAGCCGCTCGCGTGATTCATACACGCTTTCGCCGTTGCCGTAAAAGTAAATAAGGTAATCATCCGACGATTTGTGATTGAGCAGGAGGCCGGAAAGCTGTATGCCTTTTTTTGGGCTGAAGGAAATATTTTCCCTGATAAATATTCCCATGTCGAGGTCAGGCAGGGGTTTGTGTTTTTCAGGGAAAAAGAAT
>CAZHOD010000413.1:0-1696 GCA_964534075.1 uncultured Spirochaetia bacterium | reverse complement strand
AATCATTATGTGCCGTGGAATCCCCGGTTGTTTCCCACATCTCAGCCGCTGCCCAGAGCCTGTCATCCGGGTCCGAAGTAGTGTAACCGCCTGTTGAAAAAGCTGACTGATCCGGTGATACATCGGCTGTATTTGCCAGAAGAAAATTGTAACTGTCCCACGCCGCGTCGAGGCACGTCTGCGCGTAAGCCGGGTCATACGGCTCGAATATTCTCGCCGCCATGGCCATCATCGCCACAAAATCCGCTGTTGCCGCCGAGCCCCAGTCAACAAAAAACCGGTCGTCGGTATCGTCCTCCGGCATAATGATGCCTGAAAAATCAGTTCTTGTAAGTTTATGAGATACCACATACCCTGCGGCCGAAGAATCGTAATACTGCATTTTAAGGACCCAGTCTGTCTCCCATTTAAGTTCCTTGAGAAATTCAGGATAACCCGAGGCTGTATCAGGCAGGTCCAGGGGATAACTCTCAAGATTTGCCTGGAACATCTCCCATGCCTTAAAAAGCATACCTACTGTTATTCCCGCGTTTACCGTGTATTTACCGTAATCCCCGGCATCGTGCCATCCCTGTGTTCCGTCTTTGATTGTATGCGTGAACGGGTCAATATAATCCTCATATCCATCGTTAAGGTGGCAGGCCGCGTGGTAATAATTATTCCCGTTGTGTGACCCGCTTACCTCTGTGCCGCACCTCCACAAATAGAACGCCCTCATAACCGTATAATAAGCGGAATTATAAACATCATTACTTATGTCAAACTGTGTGGAAACCCCCACGCCGCCTACATCCAGATAAAATGTTCCTGTCTCATTGAGTGATGAAAAATCAGCTATGTAAATATCTTCGGATGTGTCATCCTGCCAGTAAGGCCCTGTAACCGTACCGGAATACGCGACAGTATTGTCCGAAGCCCTGCGTACGTCAAAATCAGTACAACTCATGGTTATCGAAGCCTTTTTTTCAGAGTCAGGCAGGAAACCCATTGAATTGACCTTTACATCCGAATCCGCGGAAAACAGGGTAAAAGGAAGGAAAACGAACAGAAAAATTACGGAAAAACAGGCTTTTTTATATATTTTAGTCAAATAAATTCCTCCTTTGCCTTTTTTTCCTTAAAAACAAAGTTATTCTAACATATTAATAAGACAAAGGAAACACTATTTTGTTTCGCGGAATTTTAAACGATTAAGAAAAATATTTATATAAAAAACCGGGCATAAAAAAAGGCCGCGGCGCAATAATACACCGCGGCCTTTGTATATTTATGAAATTTATCGTTTTGAGAACTGATAGCTTCTTCTGGCTTTTCTCCTGCCGTATTTCTTTCTTTCCACCATCCTGGCGTCCCTTTCCAGAAAACCGCCTTTTGAAAGCACCGATTTCATCGATTCGTCGGCGTGGGCAAGGCACCTGGCAATACCGAGCCTTATTGCTCCTGCCTGGCCTGTCTTTCCTCCTCCTTTTACCCTTGCCTTTACGTCGTATTTACCTGTCGACGTAGTTACCTCCAGGGGCTGAAGTATATGGTCCACATGGCTTCCTCTCTCAAAATATTTCTTTAATTCTTCTTTATTTACGTGGAAACCGCCGTTTCCCGTAACAATCCATACCCTTGCCGTAGAATTTTTCCTCCTGCCTGTCGCGTACATTACCTGAGCCAATTTACTTTTCCTCCTGCATTAATTCTATGG
>CAZHOD010000412.1:1464-1697 GCA_964534075.1 uncultured Spirochaetia bacterium | reverse complement strand
TGGCAATGCCGGGAATGGAAGAGCCGATGCCCGGAGAAGATATGGCAATGCCGGGAATGGAAGAGCCGATGCCCGGAGAAGATATGGCAATGCCGGGGATGGAAGAAGATATGGGAATGGGAATGGAAGAACCGATGATGCCGGGGGATGAAATGGGCCTCCCCGAAGATGATATGGGAATGCCGGGGATGGAAGAAGATATGGGAATGGGAATGGAAGAACCGATGATGCCG
>CAZHOD010000412.1:0-1364 GCA_964534075.1 uncultured Spirochaetia bacterium | reverse complement strand
GGGGATGAAATGGGGCTGCCCGGAGAAGATATGGGAATGCCGCCCATGGAAGAAGACATGGGAATGGGGATGGAAGAACCAATGATGCCGGGGGATGATTTAGGCGCGATGCCCGGTGACGCGCTGCCACCAATGCCTTAATTAAAAAATAATAAAAAAATCAATAAAAAGGAGTGTGACAGAATGAAGTTAAACGTCTCAAAACTTGTAGTTACGCTGTTTATCGTTTCATTTGTACTATCAGGCGCTGTCATGGGAGCGTCAAAGGCGGACCAGTACATGCAGTACGGAGTTAAAATGCTTAAGGCAAAAAAATATAATAAGGCTGTACAATACTTAAAATACAGCGCCAAAGCGAAGCGTTCTTCAAACGCTTATTATTATCTCGGCCTGGCTTATTATGGTTTAAAGAACAAATCGATGGCCTTAAGGAATTTCCAGATGGCTCTTAAGTTAAATCCCGGAAACAGTAAAGCGAAATCAATGGTTTCAAGGCTGAGCAGTGGAGGGTCTTCCGGAGGAAGCAGCAGCGCCCGTAAATACCTTGTCGCCGGGCATAAGTATTTGAAGGCAAAAAGGTATGACGCGGCGATAAAATATTATAAAAGAAGCGCTCAGATAAAGCCGACTTATCAGGCATATCAGTTTATGGGAACAGCTTATTATTATAAAGGGGATAAGGCAAACGCGAGGAGCGCTTACCAGAGGTCCCTGCAGATTAATCCGAATAACCCCGGAGTAAGCAGGATGCTTTCAAAACTCGGCGGGGCTACGCAAACCGCGGGCGGCCAGAGAGTGAGCGACCAGCTTGGAGTGCATCCGCTTCTTATGGCGGGCCTGTTCGCGGGTTCGCTTGCCGTTTTGTTTTTCTTTTAAAAAGATTCGAGTAAGTATAAACTTATAAAAAGGCGGGTATGAACAGGCTTCGTACCTGCCTTTTTTATATCAGCATACCCAATAACCGGCCGGCCGGATAAATAATGGCTGCGCAGTTAACAGGCCAATTGGCCAAAAAACAGAGGGGTTTGAGCCGTGAAATCAAAACATTACGGAACAGGGCATATTTCGCGCCTTAAAAAACGTTTCCTGGCGGGTAAAGTATCCGATGCCGAGATAATAGAGATTATGCTTTCATATGTTGTGAAGGGGAAGGACGTAAAACCCGCGGCAAAAGAGATTTATAAAAAAAGCGGTAAAAGTATGAGGAAAGTAAGTTCCATAATCCGTAAGGAAAAAATAAAAGGGGTAGGCGCGGAGATACGGGCGTTTTTTTCCCTGGTCAGTGAATATAACCGGCTATGCGCGAGGGAAAAGTTTATCAAAAGAAAATTCAGCGTAAAATCACAGGAAGACGTTGTTGCTTA
>CAZHOD010000411.1:0-1702 GCA_964534075.1 uncultured Spirochaetia bacterium | reverse complement strand
TGGAGGAAATATGTACGATAAATTTACCGACAGGGCGAGAAAAGTAATAGCTTTCGCGAAAGAAGAGGCCCAGAGAATGGGGCATGATTATCTGGGGACGGAGCATATACTTTTGGGCGTTATAAAGGACGGCGGAGGTATAGCCGCGGCTGTACTCGAGGCTCTAAACGTGGAACTGGAAAAAATTAAGGTCGAAGCCGAAGACAGGGTGATGGAAAGCCAGGGGGGCACAATGCTGGCGGGCGAGATACCTTTTATGCCCCAGGCAAAAAAGGTATTTGAGCTGGCGGCAGAGGAATCGCAGGCCCTGGGGCACAACTATATCGGCACCGAACACCTTTTGCTCGGGCTTTTAAAAGAAGGCGAAGGAATAGCGGCAAGGGTCCTTATGGAGGAAGGTGTTACTTACAGAAAAGCTAAGGATATGACAATAAATATTCTGGGAACAAGCGCGCCCCCCAGGTTCGCGGGCAGTACTTATCAGCAGAAGACAAATACACCAACTCTTGATAATTTCGGAAGAGATTTGACCTCGCTGGCAAAAGATAACAGGCTTGATCCGGTAATAGGAAGGGAAGATGAAATAGAAAGGGTAATACAGATATTGAGCAGGAGAAACAAAAACAACCCGGTTCTTATAGGCGAGCCCGGCGTGGGAAAAACGGCGATAGTGGAAGGTTTATCCCAACAAATTACAAAAGGAGAGGTGCCGGAGCTTCTTATAAACAGGCGCGTGGTTACGCTGGATTTGGCGGCTGTGGTGGCCGGGACAAAATACAGGGGGGAATTCGAGGAAAGGCTTAAAACAATAATAAATGAGGTCAGGCACGCCGGGAATTCCGTTATACTTTTTATAGACGAGCTCCATACCCTGGTGGGGGCGGGGGCCGCGGAAGGGGCCATAGACGCCTCCAATATGCTGAAGCCTTCCCTTTCAAGAGGGGAGTTCCAGTGCATAGGCGCCACCACCCTCAATGAATACAGAAAACATATTGAGAAAGACGGAGCCCTGGAAAGAAGGTTCCAGTCCATTTATGTTAAAGCGCCCGGCACAATTCAGACAATAGAAATAATAGAGGGCCTGCGGGATAAGTATGAGGCCCACCACAAAGTCAAGATTTCGGACGCCGCGATAGAAGCAGCGGCAAAACTTTCGGACAGGTACCTTACCGGCAGGTTCCTGCCGGACAAAGCCATAGACATTATAGACGAAGCGGGCGCCAGGTCCAGGCTTTACGCGACAACTCTTCCCGACGAAATACGCGAGCTTGATAAGGAAATCGAGCATGTTACAAAAGAAAAGGAATCAGCGGTAAAATCACAGGAATTCGAGAAAGCCGCGGGGCTCAGGGATAAAATAAATGAGTTGAGGAAAAGGCGCGAGGATATGCGAAGGAAGTTCGAGAACACCCAGTCCAGAAAAACACCGGTTTTAAGGGCCGAGGACGTGGCTTATATCGTTTCCAAGCAGACAGGTATACCGCTTTATAAACTGGAGGAAAAAGAATCGGAAAAACTTCTCAAAATGGAAGATGAGTTTCATAAAAGGGTTATAGGGCAGGACGAGGCAATAAAAGCTATTTCAAAAGCCATAAGAAGGTCGCGGTCGGGTATGGCGGACCCGAACAGGCCGATAGGGTCGTTTATATTTCTGGGGCCCACCGGTGTCGGAAAAACAGAGGTGGCGAGGACGCTGGCGGAA
>CAZHOD010000410.1:0-1703 GCA_964534075.1 uncultured Spirochaetia bacterium | reverse complement strand
TTAAATTTAAAACTTTTATTTCCCGGAGGATAAAAATGGCTGAAAAAATCACACTTAACGAAAACAAAGAACTCCAGGTACCTGACAACCCTTTTATATGCTTTATAGAAGGCGACGGAATAGGGCCGGATATATGGAACGCCACGCGCGTGGTTCTGGACGGCGCGGTTGAAACCGCGTACAACGGCTCGAAAAAAATAGAATGGAAGGAAATTTTGGCCGGTGAAAAAGCAAAGGAAAAAACCGGAAATTACCTTCCTGACGAAACAATAGAAGCCATAAAAGAATACGTTGTGGCCATAAAGGGCCCGCTTACAACGCCCGTGGGCAAAGGAATCCGGAGCCTTAACGTGTCCTTGCGCCAGAAACTCGACCTTTTCGCGTGTGTCAGGCCCGTTAAATACTTTAACGGCGTGCCCTCGCCCGTAAAAAAACCCGGGGACCTTGACATAGTAATTTTCCGCGAAAATACAGAGGATGTTTACGCGGGCATAGAATGGGAATCCTCCACACCCGAGGCGAAAAAAATAATCTCCTTTATAAACGAAAATTTCAACAAATCCATAATATCCGAAAGCGGCATAGGCATAAAACCCATATCCGAATTCTGCACCAGAAGGCTGACAAGGATGGCCATAGAATACGCCCTGAATAACAACAGAAAAAGCGTAACCCTGGTTCACAAAGGCAATATAATGAAGTATACAGAGGGCGCCTTCGCCAACTGGGGCTACAGAGAGGCGGCTGAAAACTTCCCGGAAAAAACCATAAAGGAAAGCGCCATAAAGAAACCCGAAGACGCGGAGGGAAAAGTAATAATACGGGACTGCATAGCGGACGCCATGTTCCAGAAACTTCTTTTAAGGCCGGCTGAGCAGGACGTTGTCGTCGCGCCCAATCTGAACGGCGATTACCTTTCTGACGCGGCCGCGGCGCAGGTCGGCGGCCTGGGGATGGCCCCGGGCGCGAACATAGGCAAATACGGCCTGTTCGAGGCCACACACGGCACCGCGCCAAAATACGCGGGGCAGGACAAGGTCAACCCCTCTTCCCTTCTTTTATCCGGGGTTATGATGCTCAACCACATAGGCTGGAGCAAAGCCGCGGAGCTCATAGAAAAAGGCATTGAAAAAACAATAGAACAAAAATACGTTACCTATGACCTGGAACGCCAGATGGACGGCGCGACACTGGCAAAATGCTCGGAATACGCGGCGCGCATCGTAGAAAACATGAAGCCGGAACAACCCGCCCGGTCAACAGGAGAAGAACCGATGAAACCGGAAGAACCGCGGGATACGCCGGAAGAGCCGCCGGCAAATCAGCCTGACGAAGGGGAAAAACCGCAATGAAATTCGGAATAATCGGGGCCGGGAACGTAGGCGCGAGCATCGCGCATCTGCTCGTAATGAAAAAAGCGGGCGATATATACCTTCTTGACATTGCTTCTGACATGGCAAAGGGAAAGGCAATCGACCTTAACCAGTCAAAATTCCTTTTTGACTCTCCCTGTAATGTCGAAGGCGGCGGTGATTACGAAAAAATCATGGACTGCGATTATATCGTAATAACAGCGGGGCTGGCCAGAAAACCCGGCATGAGCAGGGACGGCCTCCTTATGAAAAATTTCGAAATAATAAAATCAATTTCCCTCGAAATCAAAAAAACAAAAAAAGAACCGCTGGTAATCGTGGTTTCGAACC
>CAZHOD010000409.1:0-1708 GCA_964534075.1 uncultured Spirochaetia bacterium | reverse complement strand
CTTTTTGTCATTTTTTGCCGCTTCCTTTTTCAAAACAGCACCTGTTTTTTGTTTTTCTTCTTTTTTTAAATCCTTCGCCGGTTTTTTATGCTTTTCTTTTATTTTTTCTCCGGCTTTTCCGAAATATTCTTTTTCATACTTTGCGCTATCTATAGTATGGCAACCGGCGAAAACAAGGGCAACCGCGGCCGCCAATAACAACCTATTCATTTTTTATATCCTTTGCCCTGAGCCTGACCTTCTTTTTAATACGCATATTTTCCATCGAGGCGCCTGACTCAAACCCTATGCCGTAAATTTTATTATTATTTTTTATTATTGTAACAAAAGCGTTGTTATATATTTTTTGTTTTTTATCGTCCCAGTAAAGTTCCTCTGTCTTTAAAACCATGCCATTGGGCGCCTCCACTCTTACGTCTCCGGTAACTTTCATGAAATTGGTTTCAATATCGACGTCAGCCCTGTCCCCGGTAAGCACAGTAACCTGTCCCTTTTCGTCAAAACTCTTCATTTTTACATCCTGCACAAAAGCCTTATTTTTCATCTCAAAAATCTGCGCCCCCCGCCCTTTAAGGACCCACTCCTCTTTCCCGTCCGTTGTGGATGTTAACCTGAACCCCTCCATGACAAAATTAGGGACATCCTCGATATTTTCGCCGACGGGCAGCCTGGGCTTCACTTCTTCCTCCCCGCAGGAAAAAAATACTATCGACGCTGTGATAAAAAATATCAATGCCTTTTTCATAAAAAACCCTTTCTTTTGACTATTGAATTGAACGCAATACTCTTTGCTCTTTGCTCTTTATCTTATCCTTTATATATTTAATTTTTAATCTGTATTTTTGCTTTTCACTCTTTAATTTTTGCTTTTCTTTCAGTTGTTTTCCATCTGTCGTGGATCCAAGCCCACTGGGACGGATCCTTTTTTATCCTTTCGCTTATTTCACTGTTATACATTTCCGCTATTTGCTTATAGTTCATATTTTCGGTGTTATACGGTTTATTTACCGTTATCTTATAAAACCCGTCTTTTCTCCTTTCAATAAATACAGTGCATAAATACAGCCCCATTTTTTTCGCTATTACAGCAGGGCCGACCGGCGTTTTTGCCGGTTTGCCCAGAAAATCGATGAATTCGCTGTCCACACGGGTGTCCTGGTCAGCTAAAATCCCCAGCACCATAGGTGTTTTTATTAAAACTTTTATCATTTCCCTTGTCCCCGCGTCCCTGTCAAAGGCTCTCACACCCGCCGCTCTCCTGGCTGTATTTACTATTTTATCCAGCCACTCATCAAAAAGCTTCCTTCCTACCACGCCTGTTTTGAAGCCCCTGCGCGCGAAATACACCGGAAGAACCTCCCAGTTTGAGTAATGCGCCGTAACCGCGATAAGCCCTTTTCCTTCGCGGGCCGCTTTTTCAAAATGCCCGATCCCGTCTGTCTCTCTCACCAGCGAGGCTGTTTTTTCCGGGTTCCAGACGGTAAACTTTACGAATTCAAGCAGCGCAATCCCGTAATTCTCATAATTTCTTTTGACAAGGGTTTTTTTTTCGGAAGCCGCCATTGTTTTTCCGAACGCGATACTGATATTTTTATACGCCTTTGCCCTCTCTTTTGGGAACACATAATACGCAGCGCGCCCCAGCAAAACCCCGGCTGCTCCGCAGGCTCTTACGGGAATTAAAAAAAACAAAAACCTTAAAACCTGT
>CAZHOD010000408.1:0-1716 GCA_964534075.1 uncultured Spirochaetia bacterium | reverse complement strand
ACCGTTATTTTACCGCGTAATGTCCGCACAATATCCGCAAGTTCCCCGGGTGTGAATTTATCGTGTTTATATACCACATTAGCAAAATTATACTTTTCCCAGTCCCCGGGGTAATTTACAGCCGTAAGCCTGCCTTCCTTCAGCAGCCTTTTATATAACCTCGTGCCCGGCAGAGGGGTCAGGTGTGATACTGTAAAAGCATCTATTTTATTTTTTTCCATAAATTCAGGTATATTCCATACTGATTCTTTTTCCTTATCCGAATACCCTATGATAAAAGAACCTACAATTGCCAGCCCGCTTTTATGTATATTTCCGATTAATTCCGGGTATTTATCCGCAAGAGACAAATTCTGGCCTTTATTCATACAGTTTAATGAATTTCTGTCAACACTTTCGAATCCCATAAAAAGAAGCCTTCCACCCGCTTTGTGCATCCATTTCAGCACCTCTTTATCGTTTCCCGCGTTTATCGAACACTGACAGAACCATAATTTATTGATTTTTTCGCCAACCATAGCTTTAAATAATTTAATTGCCCGTTCTTTTTGCTGCCGCGTACTCCCTATAAGGTTGTCATCGCAGAAAAAAATATATTTTTGCTTTATTGATTTAAGTTCCTCTATAACACTTTCAACCGGGCGCTGCCGGTACTTGTGGCCGTTAAACCCCGTAACGGAACAAAACTCACAGTCCATCGGGCAGCCGCGCGTCGTTTGTATTGTTCCCATAAAATACCCGGAGTTAAATAATTTTTTGTTTGGCTTTCCGATATCAATCGCGGTTAAATCCCTGTCTTTTCCGTAAAAAGGCTTCATTTTTTCTTTTTCGCAGTCTTCAAGAACCTTATGCCAGACGCCTTCCGCTTCGCCAAAAACTACCGTGTCACAGTATCTTAACGCCTCGTCCGGAAAATACGACACATGGGCCCCTCCCATTACAACCGGCACTTTCCTGTTTTTGAAATATTCCGCTATTTCATACGCGCGCGGCGCGGTTGATGTAAAGGAAGTTATTCCAACCAGGCCGATTCCGGTAATATCCTGAATCTTATCATAAAAATAATCGAAATTTTCATCTATAATTTCGACCTGAATATCGGAGGGAGTTATTGCCGCGAGTATTCCAAGGCTCAACGGCTGAAAACTCTTATGAAACGAGGTGGCGTACCCTTTGTACTTGTTAACAGGGTTTATAAGAAGTATTTTTTTTAATTTTCTCACGTTTGTTTCCTTTCCCCGGGTATAAAAATCCTGAATAACGCGCCGCCGCTGTCGCAGTTTTCGCATTCAATCGTCCCGTTATGGGCCTCCACTATTTTTTTTGAAATCGCAAGCCCCAGCCCGGACCCTTCCGCTCTGGTGCTGAAAAACGGCTCGAAAATTTTGTCTTTCAGTTTTAGGTCAATACCGGGCCCATAATCCCTTATTTTTATCTCAACCCCGCTGTTTTTTTCTTTGCTCACTCCGTATGTCTCAAAAATAATTTTTCCTCCGTCCGCCTGAATTTTTACGGCGTTCATAACTATATTCAGGAGTACCTGCTTCAGATGTTCGGCATCGGCATAAATTTTTTGAATTTTCCCGCGTGAAAACCCGGTTTCTATTCCGTGTTTTTTGTACGAATGTTTCATAAAATCGTTTATGTCATCTACCATATCATTTATATCTACCTCGGATTTTTCAAGTGAAGCAGTGTGGCTCAGCGCCAGAAGGT
>CAZHOD010000407.1:0-1725 GCA_964534075.1 uncultured Spirochaetia bacterium | reverse complement strand
ATTCCCCGCAGGCGTCAATACCCGCCGCCTTTAAAAGAGACAGGTACCTGTCCGCTTCGTGCAGCCGTGAGTCAAAAGGCACAGTTATGTCCGTGTTTTTTTCGTTGCCCCGCCATATAAAACCCGCTGTTTTCCCCGCGCCGAGCATCCTGCCGAAAATATAAGATTTTTTATCCCTGTGAAAATTAAAAACTACGCTGTAACTGTTCATTTTTAATTTTATCAGGGTTAAAATCACTCCGGCTAAATTTTTCGGGTTAAAAACATACAGCCTGTCTATAAAAGGTATCAGGCGCGCTGTTTCACGCGCCCAGGGCACGCAGAGATAATGAACCTCATAACCTTCTTTTTTAAGCGCCCGCAGGGAAGGGGTTACCTGAACCAGGTCCCCGATGCAGCAAATTTTCATTACAAGAGCCTTTTTTAGAGCCTCTTTACCCATTTTTTTATAACCATCCTTTTATATTTTCATAAACATAATCAACTTTTATAATATCCATACAAACATGTCCATTTTTATTGGCGCAGCCTTCGAGCTCGCACGGCCCGCATTCCACGGGTATCGAAATACCTTTAAAAATGCCCTCCTCTGTCATGGGCCGCCATCTTTTGTTATTAAGCACATGCCCGTATATTACGCAGGTTTTAACGCCCGAATACGCCGCGAAATACTGCAGTGACGAATCGCTCCCTATGAAAAGGCGGCAATTTTTCATCAGCGCAAGTGTAGCCGGTATATCCATTCCTATTACGTCAATAACCCTGCCGGAAAACTCAAAATCCTTCCGCCATTTAATGTCATCCGGCCCTCCTGTTATAAAAATTTTAACCCTGCTTTGTTCTTTTAATATTTTTTTTATCAACGGCGCATACCTGCCGCTGCCCCATCTCCTGGAAGGGGTCCTGGCAAAGGGATGCACCATTACCGGGATATCGCCTTCTTTCACTGAATATTTTTTTAATGTTTCCCGCGCTGAAACAGGTGGATTTTTAATATTAAAATTTATTTTCACGGGGCCCGGCTCCCTTTCCCCTATAAGCCTTAAATTTTTGTTTATTTCATGTTCCTCCCTGAAATATGGTTTTTCCTCATCGAGAAAAAACGCCCCTCCCGCGCAGCCGTACCCTGTAATATGGCGGGCCCCGGAAAAATAAAGAAGGGCCAGGTTTCTGATGTCGCCCCTGAGTTCAAAGGCAATATCCGGCCTGTTTTTTCTGATACGTAAAAAAGCCTCCCTTATACTTCGCCGGTTGGTTCTCACGCCGCTGTCAAACCAGTTATTACCCACTGTAATAATCTCGTCTATACCGGGATTATTTTCAAAAATAAAAAACGACTGCTTTTTTATCACAAGGGTTATACGGGCCCGCGGGTACCTGTCCCTTAATTTCGCGATAAAAGGCAGCACCTGCACAGAATCGCCTATGTGGTCCATCCTCATAACAAGAATTTTATTTACGCCGCGGCTTTTTTTTCTGAAAAATTTAAGGGGGGCAAAAAACACAAAGCCTGCCGCGTCAACAACCGCGGCTAAAGCTCTTTTCCATTTTTTCTTAAATACATATTTTCTCATTTATTTTTTTTTGCGAGCTTTATGTTTAACGCAATTTTCACCACTTCATCCATATCCCTGACAAAATGGAATTTAAGGTTCTTTTTGATATAATCCGGAAGCTCGACGTAATCTTTTTTGTTATAATACGGCACGATAACTTCACTCATTT
>CAZHOD010000406.1:0-1729 GCA_964534075.1 uncultured Spirochaetia bacterium | reverse complement strand
ACAGGGCTCGAACCTGTGACCCCCTGCTTGTAAGGCAGGTGCTCTAAACCAACTGAGCTAAGCGCCCTTTTTTTCTCTTATTACTTCTCTTTATTCTGAACAATCTCACAAGCAGGAACCCTGCTTGATCGGCTTCGCCTCCGCGCAATGCCGGTAATACCTATTATCATCGCGGCTTTTTCTAAACCGCTGCTCGCTAAAGGCAGGTGCTCTGACATGCGCCTTATGGCGCATGGAACACAACTGAGCTAAGCGCCCTTTTTTAAATATCATCAACAAACGATAAGCATTATACAAACAAGAAAAAAAAAATCAAGCAAAAATACGGCTGAAATTAAAAAGATTTACCGGGACTATTTAAAGGCAATCAAAACCCGGCGCAGGTCTCTTCACCGGTTTGCGGGCTTATAATAGACTCCCATACTATAACGCCCTGACTCCTTAAATAAGGTATATACGTGTCGCTGGATGTGTCATTTAAAGGGTTGCCGCAGGTAACTACCTCGTCGTCCGCCACAAGCCCTCCCCCGTTGCAGTTTACTACAACCGGCCCCAGATCCTCGACATCGCAGCCTTTTATGGTAAAAACATCCAGGTTGGTAAGTCCGGAAACGGGCCCGATATCCGCGAGTTCTTCGTTGCCTTCGAGGGCGAGTGTTTCAAGGCCTCCCAGGCCTCCGAGGGGAAATATATTCGTTATATAATTACAGCTGAGAAAAAGAATTTCAAGGGCTGAAAGCGGCGATAATGGAGAGATATCATCTATACGGTTATTACTCGCGTATAGCTCCCTCAGGTTTCCAAGTGTGTCCAAAGCAGTCAAATCCTCTACTCTATTGCCCGCAATGTCAAGGTAATCGAGGTTTGTCAGCGATGAAAGCGGGGCAAGGCCGCTTATTTTGTTCGTCCCGAGTATAAGTTTGTTCAGCCCCGTCAATCCCGCCAGGGGTGTTAAATCGCTTATCCGGTTATCATTAACCTGCAGAGTCTGCAGAGTTGTTATCCCTGAAAGCGGGCTAAGATCATAAATTTTATGGTGATCCACACGCAGGTGAACAAGGTTGGTACAGTATTCAATACCCGAAAGGTCCGTTATTTTGTATTCATCGTCATAATTATAACCTCTGATTTCAAGCTCCGTAACGGTTTCAAGGTGGCATTCGCAAAGAGGGCCGGATCCAACGCCGGCAGCTTCTCTAAGCGCATTATAAAGGCCGGAATCCTCTATAGAAACAACTTTGTCGCACTGCATTTCTCCGGTGCCCGCAGGCGCCGCAGGCTCATTATCGGAGCATGCCACAAAAGCCAATGGCAATAAAACTATAAAAAATATTACGGTTATTTTTTTCAATTTTGCCTCCGCAAGCGTTTAAAAATTACAAGTAAATTATATCATAAAATATTATTTTTTCCAATATTTTTGGTTTTAAAATATCCGCCTGTCATAAAAGCGATTTTATAAACCCGGCTGTTTTTTTCATGCCCCGCTCAAATCCCGCCCTCATTTTCGGGAACCGCATTGCAGCTGCCGGATGGCAGGTCTTTATATAGAGAATTCCTTCGCGCCTTTCCACCGCAAGCGCGGTTTTGCCCATAAGTACTATTACTTCCGGTTTTATTGCCCTTATCTGTTCATTTGTAAAATGAATACATTTTTCTGTTTCATCATTTAAAGGCGGCCTGTTTTCCGGCGTGGCGTGTTTAACCGCTCCTGTAATAAACAATCGCC
>CAZHOD010000405.1:0-1735 GCA_964534075.1 uncultured Spirochaetia bacterium | reverse complement strand
GCAATAGCAAGAAACCTGCTGGAAATGTCCCGCCTTAAAGTGCCCATTATAGTTTGCGTAATCGGTGAGGGCGGAAGCGGGGGGGCGCTGGGAATAGGCGTCGGAGACAAAATTTTAATGCTGAAATACGCGACTTACAGCGTAATATCTTTTGAGGGGTGCGCCGCGATAATATGGAGGGACGCGTCAAAGGCGCCGGAAGCGGTAAAGGCGCTTAAAGCGACCGCGGATGACCTTTACAGGATGAAAATTATAGATGAAATAATCGACGAGCCCATGGAGGGCGCGCATACAAACCATAAGGCAGCGGCCGAAAACCTGAAAAAGGCCATAGCCGCGGGGCTCGACGAGCTTTGCGCCCTTCCGGAAAAGGGCCTTGTAAAAAAACGCTATGAAAAATTCAGGAAAATGGGTGTTTTTTCCGATGACAAAAAATAGCGTTTTAGGGGCGGGGGCGGTATTTTTCGCCGCTTTATTTTTTTACGGGGCATTATGGGCGGCGCCCTTAGAAGTTGCCGAAAATAATCACGTTCCGCCGGTTATTGATTTTAAAACCGATACAATTAATACTGTGGTAATAGACCCCGGGCACGGAGGCGGCGACTGGGGGGTTACGATAAGGGGAACGCACGAAAAGGACATTAATTTAAAGATAGCGCGGCTGGCCGCGGAAAAAATAAACAGCGGGGAAAAAGGAATCAGGGCCATTTTGACAAGAAAAGAGGATGATTTTTTGAGGGCGGAAGCCAGGGCCGGATTCGCGAACAAAAATAACGCCTCTGTTTTTATAAGCATACACTGTGATTATGTCCCGGGAACCGGGGCAGAGGGTTATAAGATTTATTATATGAGAGGGCTTCCTCTTTCCGGAGAAACGGAAAAAAACGAAGAGGCTGACAAAGAGGGCGGAAAGGGTAAAATACGGGTTAAAAGATGGGGCGAAGTACAGCGTTATCATATAAACGAGTCCCTGGAACTGGCGGGATACATATCCCAGTACATGCAGGCCGCTCTTATGCCGGAGGAAAGTTCGGTCACCGGGAACGACAGGGACGACCTTCTTCCTTTTGTGACAAGGAGGGAGATGGGAGTGAGGTCGTATATGCTGGCCGGTGTGGACGCTCCGGCAATACAGGTGGAAGTAGGAAATATGAACAACAAAAGGGACCTTTCTTTTCTGAAGGATGAGAAAATTTATGACAGGGTCGCCTATCATATCAAGGAAGGCGTAATACATTACTTCAGGGACAAGGAAACAGAGGAAGGAAAAACAGAGGAATACTATTAAGGACGGCGCCGATGAATAAAGAAAAACCAAAAACCAGGAAAATTTTTATAGCTTTGTTTTTTATAACGCTGGCCGGGGCAGGTATATATTACTATTTAACCGGAAGGGGGTATTTTATTTTCGGGCCGGAAACCGAAAAAAACCTTATCGAGTCGTACCGGCTTTATGACGAAGGAGAAGAAAAAAAAGAAATAATTCTGTTTTACGGGGAGGATGACACGGACGGGTTCGCGCCGGTTAAGGCGGAGATATTTAAAACAGACCGCCTGCTGAACCGGGTAAAACAGGCGCTCCTGACACTTGCAAAAAAGAGGCCCCGGGGTTATATTTCGCTTATACCCGAAGGCACAATGTTAAGGGAAGCGTACCTGGACGCGAACAATATACTTTACGCGGATTTTACCGAGGAAATAACCCTTAACCATAAAGGCGGAACAACAGGCGAAT
>CAZHOD010000404.1:0-1739 GCA_964534075.1 uncultured Spirochaetia bacterium | reverse complement strand
CACTTACAAAGTCAATAAAAAAACGGAACTTGTGATTTTTGTTACGCCGAAAATACTCGGCAGGCCGGGGGTGTGAAACAGTGAAAAAAATAGCCGCGGCCGTCAATTTAAAAAATAATACGGGTAAAACCACTTTTTGCCTTAATATGGCCGCGCTGGCTTCCAATGAAAAAGGGCTTAAGGCTCTTTATGTGGACCTTAGCGAAGATGTATTCGAAAGCCCCCACCTTTTAAGGAAACAAAGCGGTTTTTTTTATGACGCGAAAAAGCCGGCCGGGAAATACCTGCTCAAAAAAGAAGGTTTTTACGCGGCCTGCTGCCGATACAGCGATATAAAAAACGTTATTAAAAGATTTTATGAAGATATGGATATAATTATCATAGACGCGAATTATTTCCCCGGCGCGGTTGTTTTTGAGGCGGCTGACGAGGTTTTTATACCTTCGGCTGTTTCGCCGGTCGACGCCGAATACGCGAATTTAACTCTGAAAAAAATAAAGGCAAACGGATACCCGTTGTCAACAGCGGGAATTTTGGTCAATAAATGCGAAGATGCCATTGTTTCATCCGGGGATTTCAGTGAAGCCTTCGGGGGCGCGGAAATAAAGGCCATGCTGCCATACGAGGGCGAAACCGGAAAATTGGCGGCAAAAGGGGAAGTTTTGTATTTCAAAAAGAAAAAATGCGCTTACACCGGGGCCGTGTCTGATGTACTTGCCGGGCTCATAGAAAAAAGAGAGTCCAGGAAACACCTGGATGCCATTGAAAAAGCTGTGGAACCCGCGGCGGCATATACCGCGCCGGGGGAGGAAGAAGGCGGTGCCCGGCCCGGGAAAGATGACGGGAAGATAAATACCCTGAAAAAAGGCGTACATGAAAAACTTTTTGAAAAGATGGACATCGCGGCTATGGAAAAGGACGCGCTTTCACATCCGGAAAAAAGGGAAAAAATATTCGCGGAAGTAAAGGAAAAAATAAGGGAAATACTGGACGGTTTCGCGGGGGCAGTTATGGACAGGGAGGAGAGGGAGAACGTTACAAGGGAAGTTTTCGATGAAGTGGCCGGGCTGGGCGCGGTGGAAGGCCTTTTAAGAGACAGTGATATATCCGAAGTTATGGTAAACAGCCACAGGGAAATATATATCGAGAAAAAAGGAAAATTGATAAGATCCTCAAAAAAATTCACGGACGATTCCATGGTAATGCGGGCAATAGAACGTATAGTTATGCCCCTGGGCAGGAGGATAGACGAGAGCGTGCCTTACGTGGACGCGCGCCTCGCGGACGGTTCCAGGGTAAACGCCATAATACCCCCGCTTGCCATAGACGGCCCGGCCGTCACAATCCGTAAATTTTCCGATAAAAAGATTAACATAAATGAACTTGTGAGTTTCGGCAGTGTGACGCGGCAGGCCGCGAATTACCTGCAAAACGCGGTTGAAAGCAGGCGTAATATAATAGTATCGGGCGGCACGGGCTCGGGCAAGACCACGCTTTTGAATGTATTGTCTTCTTTTATACCGGCGGGAGAGAGGATAATAACAGTTGAGGACTCGGCTGAACTCAGGCTTTCGCGGGAGCATGTAATAAGGCTCGAGGCAAGGCCTCCGAATATAGAAGGCAAAGGGGAGGTAACAATACGGGATCTTGTTAAAAACTGTTTGAGGATGAGGCCTGACAGGATAGTTGTGGGTGAGTGCCGCGGGGCGGAGGCGCTCGATATGCTCCAGGCAATGAAT
>CAZHOD010000403.1:0-1742 GCA_964534075.1 uncultured Spirochaetia bacterium | reverse complement strand
TGCGGTTACAAAAGCCATAATACCCCTGCCGTAACTGAAGGGTTACTCCAAATTTCCTCATTATCTTGACAAAAAGTATTAATGCTGATATTATAATTTATATATAATATAATCAGGAGGAGAGTATGAGAATAATCCACGCTGTAATTGTGGTTGTAATAGCGGCTCTGGTATTCGGATGCGCGAGCACGGGATCTCATTACGAGTATGGAATGCAGTATTACGAAGCAGGAAAACTTGACGAGGCAATAGAGCAGTTCCAGAGGTCGATATCAGTCAACCCTTCGGACCCGGTAGTTCACAAGGCGCTCGGTGATGTATTCGCTGATAAGGGCATGCTTTTCGAGGCTGTGACCGAATGGGAGGTCGCGGTTAAACTGAAATCTTCGTACGAGGAAGTAAAGGCAAAACTCGAGGCCTCTTATATGTCACTCGGAGAAGAAGACTGGGACAAGGGCAAGGCCGAGAGCGCAAAGGAACTCTGGAGAAGGGCGCTTGAACTGAATAAATCCAACCTCGAGGCGCACAGGCGCCTGGGCATAGCGTATTATCAGGAAAAGGATTTTTCCTCGGCCATACCCGAACTGGAATGGGTTGCGGAAAAAAATCCTACGGACGCAGTGGCCTTTAAAAAACTGGGCATGGCTTATTACCGCAAAGGAAAGCTGAAGGACGCGATAACGGCGTTTGAAGCGCTTACAAGGCTTAAACCGACCGACCCCGCGCCGTACAATAATATCGGCAGTATTTATATAAAAATGGGGGATAATGACAACGCCATTCACGTATTAAAGCAGGCAGTAAAGCTTATGCCGGATGAGGCAACGTTTTATAACAACCTTGGTACAGCTTATTACAACAAGAAAAATTATAAAAAAGCCAGGAAAATGTGGGGCAAAGTGATGCAGATGGAGCCCATGAATAAAAAGGCAATGAGGAATTTAAAGACTCTGGACGCCATGGGCGAATAATACTTAATAATTTTACTGATTTAATACCGGTAAAACAATACACGCCGGCAATATACTAAAATACCGGAGACGACAGGTTATGAAAAGTTTTTTTGTTAATGCCGTAAAGTTTGTTGTTTTTCTTTCAGCCGCCGCGCTGACGGTTTCTGTATTCAGGACGGGAGCACAGTGGTGGCCCTCAATAAGTTTTGGTTACAATTTTCCTATAATAGCCGGGTACATTTTTATGGGGGGCGGCGCAGCGGCTGCTTTCCTGGCCCTTGCCGTAGGAATGGATGCCGTTTTGATACTCAAAACCATAGCTTTAAAAACTCCAATTTTTGTTTTTTTCGCGGAAATCGTTTTAAGTGTCGTGATTTTTTCTTTTATGAAAAAAGTCGAGGATAAGAATAACTATTTTGTTTATACCGGGCGCGATGAGCTGAAAACAAAAGAAGGCGAATACAGCTCCTTTTTGATAGACGAAAAAAATATGAAAAACGCGATTGAAGCCGGCAGAAAAAAACTCGAAAAATACAAAAAACTCGATGAAATACATGACGGCCTGAAAGACCACAGCGTTTTCAGCGGTAAACTCAGGCATATACTGAGGAACGTGGTTTCGGTGTTTCATAAAGAACAGGCCATAGTTCTTTTTCTTATAAAAGACGGAAAATTCATGAAGATAGAGGCGGACAGGGAGGACGATATGCTCTCCGGCGAAAAGGACCAGGAGTCCCTGATGCTTAAGAATTTTGATGAATGGGTTGTACAGAACAAAAGAAGCCTCCT
>CAZHOD010000402.1:0-1744 GCA_964534075.1 uncultured Spirochaetia bacterium | reverse complement strand
TGGAGGCGATCTAAAATGACCGAAATTTACCCACTCAAAACCCCGAAGACCCTATTTTTTTAATACCTGTTATATGGGGGGTTATGAACAGCGTGAAACACGGGCACCCTTTTTATTTCTTTTTGCTGACATGGAGCGGTAAAATAGGAAGGCCCGAGGTTTTTTCCATGGGGTTTGAAAATTTTTTTACGAGGACGGCATCCTGGCTTTATTGTTACAGCACAATTTTCGGTTACAAGGTTATTGCGATACTAATAGCGCTGCTCGCGGGAGTTAATCTTTTAGTGAAGAGGAAGTTAGACGATATTTTGCTTTTCTTGGTTATTATTTTTCTTTTTTTTATTACAACAATATCTCATATGCCGATTTATGACAGGTATATACTTGCTTTTATTCCGGCGGTTGTTCTGCTGGCCGCCGTGTCTTTTACGAATGTTTTGAAAATTAATACACCCAAAAAATTGTATATTTTGCTGGCTGTTGTTT
The DNA here is from genome assembly GCA_964534075.1 of uncultured Spirochaetia bacterium. Classification (GTDB taxonomy): domain Bacteria; phylum Oederibacteriota; class PGYV01; order PGYV01; family CAYTNY01; genus CAZHOD01. The sequence continues at coordinate 1,258 of CAZHOD010000402.1, read as the reverse complement.
TTGTCGTATTCATGGCAGGGCCGGTACGCAAAGGGATTTTTAAATATAACCTCAAAAATTTACAGGGTAACCTTATGGGGGCGGCGGACACCAGGAATGACGGATTTGACGCTATGTCGCGGTATGTACGTGCGAAAAAAGCGCCGTTGGGCATGTATTATCACAGGCATATTTCGTGGGTTCCGTATTATTATTTTTACGGCGCGCCTGAGGGATTTTCGTGGATAAATACCGGGGGGATGGGCTGCGAAGAGCAGGCAGAGGAGATAGCCAAGAGCAGTTACAGGGACAATTATGTCCTGTATTACGCTAACAAGGATTATTCAGGCAGCCTGCGCCCGCTTTTGAAGAAAAAGGGTATTTCCCTGAGGGAGGAATATTCGGTTTATAACAGGTTTGACAAAAAAAACCTTGTGCTTTACAGGGCTGTTTTTTTAAAATAAACCGGTAAAAATTACAGGTTTAATTATACTAAATTTAAGAAAATTTACTTGATTTTATTGAGAAATGAAACCTTAAACCGGGGAGGAATAAAAATGTCTAAAATTACGGTTACCATGAAAATGGAAAAGGAGCTCCATAAAGGCCTTAAACATTATTGTGATGAGAAAGGATATATAATAGGTTCCTTTGTGGAGAAAGCTGTTGTGGAAAAACTTGAAAAAGAGGAATTTGCCGAGGATCTGGGCGCAATTGCGGAATTTGAAAGCGACAAGAACAAAGTAATGATCGATGAAAAGACAATGAAAAAACGCCTTGGTATTTAAATGACGGATAACGCGTATAAACTTATATGCTACGGCAAAACGGAAAAACAGTTTGCTGAAATCAATAAGAAGGAACTGAAAGTCATAATCAGAAAGATAAACACCTTAAAAACCGATCCCCGGCCTGCAACCGCCTCAAAGCTGATAAATCCGGCTGATTATTACAGGTTAAGGGCAGGGGCTGCAGGGTTGTATATCAGGTAGATGACAAAAATAAAGAAATATATATTGTCGCGGTTAAGCGCCGTTCAGAGGTATATGAAAAGTTCAAGTAATACTATCAGCTGACATCCGCGGAATATGAGAGAGGGCAGGATTTTACCTGGCAGTATGATGCGGCAGGCAACAGGCTTTCTTCCGATGAAATAGGGGATGTATCCACATATGTGCCGAACAATTTGAATCAGTATTCTTCTGTCGACGGTGTTTCGTACAGCTATGGATGATAAAGGCAACTCTTTTTTTAGGGGGCGGAATAAAACCCGTATAAA
>CAZHOD010000401.1:0-1751 GCA_964534075.1 uncultured Spirochaetia bacterium | reverse complement strand
CTCGTTCAGGTTCCGAAAGCCGGTAATAAAACTTTACGGCGCCGCGCTGCCTTATCTTTTTGTGCTTTTGATAGGGCTGGCCATGGTTACTTATATACCGGGCCTGTCGCTGTGGCTGCTTGAAGTATTTGGTTTGATGTAATAATCAATTAGCAATAAGCAATAAGCAATAAGCAAACAACAGGGAGGCTGTGAATATGAAAAATATTCTTATTATCATAATCGCGCTGGCAGCGGGGTGGTTCGCCTGGACAATGATGAAACCCGCGCAGGAACCGGACAATGCCGTTACCCGGAGCGCGGGCGCGCTCAGTCAATCAAAAGAAAAAGCGGAGCGCGCGAGGGATACAGCCAATAAAACAGTTGTTAAAAGCGCGATAACCATGTTTCACGCGAAGGAAAAAAGATACCCTGAAAACCTGCAGGAACTGGTGGAAAAAGGATATCTGTCGAACGTGCCTAAAGGCGTTTTTGAATATGACCCGCAAACAGGTAAAATCGAATGATATATTTTATAATGGGTGTGCTGGGCTCGGGCAAAACCGCAGCGGGGCGGAAACTCGCGGAAAAACTCGACTGCGGTTTTTATGACGGAGATGATTACCATCCGCTAAAAAACAGGGAAAAAATGTCAAAAGGCATACCGCTTGATGATGAGGACAGGAAACCGTGGCTCCACGGGGTTAAAGGGGTTATAGACGGCGAGATTTACATGAAAAATGACGCTGTAATTGCCTGTTCTGCGCTGAAGCAGAAATACAGGGATTATCTTAAGCTGAATCGGCCGGAAATCAAACTTGTATATCTAAAAGAAAACAGGGAGTTAATCGAAAAAAGGTTAAAAAACAGGGAAGGGCATTTCGTGGCGCCATCGCTTCTGGACAGCCAGATTGAAGCGCTTGAACCACCGGAAAACGCGCTTGTTATTGATATACAAAAAAATATCGAAGATATAGCAGGGGAGATTTTGGAAAGTAAATAAAAAAAGGCGGCAGGTTTTCCCCGCCGCCTTTTTGAGTATCTTTTTAATTTACCACGCGTAACCTATGGCACCGCCCGGCCTTGGCGCGAATACATTAAAATCAGTATAGTCTGTCGAGCCGCCTATGTTAAAATAAAGGCCCATTTTTACCGATGCTGTCAGGCCGTTATCCCATATCCACCTGTAACCGGCCTGGCCGCCGATTCCCAGGGAAAATGCGGTTTCGTCTTCAGCGTAAGTTCCAAAATAGTCATCGTAACTATAAGACACCAGCTGAAGATAGGCGGCCGGGCCCGCGAACAGGCCGTTTAAAGCATGGCCGCCGTTAAAATACCAGTTGTACTCCGCTCCGGCGCCGAATGTTGTCCATCCCCAGTGAGAAGTTCCGTACCACCCGAGGTGCGCGTTGATTCCAAAGCCGTTTTTATTGCTTAATCTTGTTTCATAATGGGCATAGATGGTATTAAATGAGAATGAAAAAGTGATGATATTTTCTTTGTCCTCCACCCAGTCGATGCCTTTTCCTTTCAGCCAGTCGTCGAAATCGAAATCGCCTGCCAGGACAGGTGCTGAAAGAGCAAAAACCAGGACCATGCCAAAAGCCAGAAATTTTTTCATACAAAATCCCTCCTGTTTGAAATTTTAAAACATATATATTTTATCCTTAATAAACATGCGTGTCAATATAAAAAAAACACACATAGTAACACACATAGTAACGCCTCAGTTATGGTGGCGCATTTCGGTCTTTGTAGGCGCAACCTTTCAG
>CAZHOD010000400.1:0-1773 GCA_964534075.1 uncultured Spirochaetia bacterium | reverse complement strand
TACAGAGGCGGGCGTGGATGTGATCCTCGGCAATACCTACCACCTGTACCTTCGGCCCGGGCTTGATATAATCAAAAAAGCCGGCGGCCTTCATAAGTTTATGAGCTGGGACGGCCCGATACTTACGGACAGCGGAGGATTCCAGGTTTTTTCACTTAAGGACCTGAGGAAAATTTCAAGGGAAGGGGTTACTTTCAGGTCGCATTTCGACGGGTCAGAGCATTTTTTTTCGCCTGAAAAGGCGGTGGAAATACAGGAAATTTTAGGCAGCGATATTATGATGTGCCTGGATGAATGCCCGCCGTACCCGGCGACCGAAGAATATATCAATGACTCGCTGGAACTCACCCTGGAATGGGCACAGAGGTCAAAAAACGCCCATAACCCGGGGAAAGGGGCGCTTTTCGGAATTATACAGGGCGGGGTTTATAAAAGCCTGAGGCAGAGGGCGGTTGAAGAGATGCGGAAGATGGATTTTCCGGGTTATGCCATAGGCGGCGTTTCGGTCGGCGAGGGAAAGGAAATGATAAACAGGGCAGTCGAGTGGTGCGCGCCAAATATGCCGGAAGGAAAACCGCGTTACCTTATGGGTGTTGGTACGCCCGAGGACATTTGGAGCGCGGTAGAAAACGGAATCGATATGTTCGACTGTGTATTTCCCACGAGGATAGCCAGGAACGGGGCGGTTTACACAAAAAAGGGGCAGCTCAGCCTCAGGAATTCCGGTTTCAAGGATGATTTTTCGCCCATAGACAGCGGCTGCGAGTGCTACGCGTGCAGGCATTTTACAAGGGCGTATATACGCCACCTTTTCAATTTGCATGAAATACTGGGCATGAGGCTCACTACTTTACACAATATAAATTTTATGATACGATTGATGAATAATATCCGCCGGGCAATTACTGAAAACCGTTATGAGCGGGCAAAAGAGGAATTTTTCGGCGAATATAAACTGTAACGAAAAAAATTAAAGGAGGTAAGTTATGTTTGTACAGAATCTTTACGCGACGGCGGAAGGCGCCGCGGGCGCGGGCGCGGGCGCGGAAGGCCCTTCGCTTATCGGGGCGTTTATGCCGCTTATTATTATTTTTGCCCTTTTTTATTTTATGTTCATACTTCCGCAGAAAAAGGAACAGAAAAAACACGCGGCAATGCTCAAAGAGTTAAAACCCGGTGACAAGGTCATAACCAACGGCGGGATAGTGGGCGTTATCGACAAGATAAACGAAAAAGAGGATATTGTGAGGATAAAGAGCGGCGAAAACACACTTTTAAATATAAAGCGCGGAAACATTTCCTCCAAAAGCGTAAAAGAGGCCGAACAGGAAAAGAAATAACGGCAACTTAAAGTTTAAATTTAAAACTGAAAGTCAGGGCCCAAAAAATCAGAGAGCAAAGCAGCAAAGCAAAATTCAGTCACAAAAGTGTTATTAATATGAACCGGGATAAGAAATATGAATTGATTCGCGGCCGGAACCTGAAATTTGGAACGCAGAATATGGAATCGTTTTACCGGGGCCCGGAATTTTACCATATCAGTTTTAAATTATTAATTTTCTTCGGGGTGATGGATGGAATTTCGCGGCAGGGAAAACCCTTTTACAGTAACGCAGATAACAAACGCGGCAAAAGAAACACTGGAAGAGGCAATAGGCAGTGTGTGGATAAAAGGGGAGGTTTCTAATTTCAGCGCGCCCGCTTCCGGCCACATATACTTTACCCTTAAAGACGATACAAACCAGATAAGGATCGCTTTTTTCAGGGGAAGCA
>CAZHOD010000399.1:0-1795 GCA_964534075.1 uncultured Spirochaetia bacterium | reverse complement strand
GGTACAGGTGGTAGGTATTGCCGAGGATCACATCCACGCCCGCCTCTGTAAGGTCTTTTGGCGTCATTATCTTTACTGTCGCCTGGGTCCCTACCGGCATAAACGCCGGTGTTTTTATGCCTCCGCGCGGAGTATTAATGACACCCGCCCTGGCGTTTTTATATTTATGGGTTATATTAAAGAATTCCATTTTTCAAAACCGTGAGCGACCTTTCATCCAGCCTTTCCTTTTCGCTGTAATTTGGGTTATCCGCGTATTTTTCCGTATAATCAAAAAGCCCGAAGTCCATATTTTTATAGTTCCAGTACGTATAGGATATCTTATTTTCCCTGAATATGGAGATTATATCAGACAGCCAGTTTTTACGTGTCTCCGGCTCTGCCTTCGCTATGCATCCGAATTCCCCGCATAAAACAGGCACATTATACTTTTTTCTGAATTCAATAACAGGCTTGAGTGTATCACAAAGAAAATCCCTGTTGTATTCCCTGTCCTGCCCTTTTAAAAATTCGCCGAACGCCGCCTCATCGGAATTTTTTATTTTTTCCGCGACATCCGCTATTCCTTCAGCCCTCCCCGGATAGGAAACTTTTTTTACGTAAATATCCTTGTTCACAAAGGGCACCCATTCGGCAAGCTGATGGGTCACGAGTATGGGTTCGTAACAGTGGAAACTGTAAATTATTTTCGGGTCGTCGAATACGGTAAGCGACGGGAAAGTGTGCGGGATGCCCCACCTGTTGGATTCCACTACAACATAATTATCCGGGGCGTTTTTCCTGATTACGCCCAGCGCTTCTCCGGCAAGGATATTCCAGTCATTATCATCGTCCGCGACGGGCTCGTTCATTATCTCAAAAATCACGTTTTTATATTTTGAAAATTTTTTCGAGAAAAAATCCCACGTGCCAAGGAACCGCCCCCTGTTTTCCGAGCCTTTATCCCATATATCGTTCTTTTTCCTGCTTTTCGAGGAAAACGTATGCCCCTGCGCTATATGGTAGTCCAGGATAACATTGAGCCCGTGTTTTTCAGCGGATTTAAAGGCCCTTTCGATATAACCGATTTTTTCGTTATCGAGTTCCCCCTTTGCCTCCGGGTCAAAAAGCATATAATCAACGGGCAGCCTCACAATCGAAAAGCCCCATTCTTTGACCCTTTTAAAATCATCTTCTGTAATAAAATTTTCGAGGTGTTCCCCGCTGAAATTATTGTCTTTTACCTGTGAAAGGTACCCTCCCATGTTTACTCCGCAATGATACATAAAAAACCTCCTATAATAAGTTTACCGACAAAACCCCCCTCTCCCGGCCGGGCAAAAGCCCGGCAGAGCAATCGATCAATCGACAGTTGATAATTGATTACGGAAGAGATTGCGGTCTATTGTTCGCCTTTCGACTGTTCGTATCATTTTTACCTCCAATTTTCCTATACCCTCTTTGTTGCCGAATGACAGGGTGAGGGGCGCGGCTATACGGCCTGCCTTCTACCCTACTGACTTTTTTCACTTCACAATAAATTTCTGTTCATAATTCATATTAATATTAAAAACATTTCTGTATTTTGATTTTACTTTGTGTTTTTGCTGTTTGATTTTTACTTTTTATTTCTTAACTTTTCAGCTTTAAACTTTAAGTTTTAAGCTTACTTACTGTATCCCATGGATTTAGAAACCTTTTCAGCCGAGGCCTTTACCTGCGCGCCGAATTCCCCTATTTTATCGCCGTTCATGCGCAAAGCCGGGGACGTTATGGTAACGCAGGCAATAACCCTGCCCCTGTAGTTCCTTACCGG
>CAZHOD010000398.1:0-1798 GCA_964534075.1 uncultured Spirochaetia bacterium | reverse complement strand
CAAAAACAGAAAATCCGAAATACCTCGAACAAGCGGTTAAATACTACAAAAAAGCCGTAAAAAAAGCCCCGGTTACCGGGCTTTTTTACACCAACCTGATGGATATTTATATACAAACCGGTATGTATGAAGCGGCTGAAAAACTATTCAACAAACTGAAACAGGCGGATAAGAAACACGCGGCAAAAACCGCTTTCAGCACGGGAACGGATTTTTTCGGCCGGAAGGATTTTCAAAACGCCGAAAAATATTTTCTGGAAGCGGTCAAACTCGACCCTAATATGGCAAAGGCTCATTACAACCTTGGAGTCACCTTTGCGGCTCTTAATGACGCCGCGCCGGCGAAACGGCATCTCGAAAAATTTCTGGAATTATCCCCCGGCTCGAAAATGGCCCCTCACGCGAAAAAAATACTGAACTCAATAGTCCCGGAGAAATAAATCACTTTATTCTCCTGGCTTTCTTTGATTCAGCCCCGGCTTTTGCTTTCTTCCCCTGCTTTTCATAAACAGCCGCGAGCCCTATATGGACATCCGCGTAATCACCGCGGAACTTAAGGGCGCTCCTGAACGCTTTTTCCGCCTCTTTATAATTCTTATTCCTGAAATGAACCCATCCCAGGCCGTTAAACGCGTCGGATGCCTCCGGAAAAATATCAAACGCGCGGTTAAACGCCTTTTCAGCGTCCTTTAACATATCCTTTTCAAAAGAACACCACCGGTAATAAACCCAGCCCAGCCCGGTATGCGCGTCCGCGTAATCCGGATTGATTTCTATTGCCTTTAAAAAATGCGCCTCGGCCTCGGGAAGGTTGTCTTTGTGATAATTGGCCCAGCCCAGGCCTATGCGAGCGTCGGCAAGGTTGGGATTGAGCTTCGAGGCCTCATCGAACTCTTTTTCAGCCGCGGTAAGATAATTTCCGCCGCTTACGTCCTCAGCCGCCATATTATAATAAAGCCATCCCAGCCCTATGTATGCGTCCGGTCCGTCCGGTTTTATCTGCTTTGCCTTAAAAAACTCGGTTTCCGCCTCTTCCCGCATATCGAGCCGGTAATATATCCATCCCAAACCCGAATAAATGGATGAATCATTGGGTTTCAGCCTGACCGCTTTTTTAAACTCGTTTTCGGCTTCTTTCAGCTTACCGCCCAGGTAATATATCCATCCGAGCCCGGTTAAGGCGTCCGCGTAATCCGGATTGATTTTCAGCGCTTTTTTATGCTCTTTCTCCGCCTCTTTCATCCTCCCCATAGCCGCGTAAACACCGCCCAGGCCAAAATGGGCGTCAGCGTAACCCGGGCTTATCCTTACCGCTTCCTTATACATCCCGCAGGCTTCGCCTGTCCTCTCCTGCCGTATAAAAATCCTGCCCAGCATAATATAAGCGTTGGTATAGCGCGGGTCCTTTCCTATGACTTTCTTTAAAGTTTCCTCCGCTTCCCTGAACCTCGCCAGCGAGGCATAAAGCTCTCCCAGGCAGAAATACGCGTCAGTATAATCCGGATTGAGGGCAATCGCGGTTTTAAACTCGCTCAGGGCGTCCGCGTGCCGGTTCTGCGACATATATATTCTTCCCATGCAGACGTGCGCGTCCGCGTGTTTAGGCTCTATTTCAAGCGCCTTTTTACAGTCATTTTCAGCCGCGCTTATTTCGTCTTTTGTCCCGTATATATTGCAGAAACACGACGGCGAGTCAGCTGTCCTGAAACCTTCGCCGGTTTTTTCGTGATTTATAAAAGACTTTATTTTATCGATAAAATTTCCCACTTCCTGCCTCCGTTTTTTAGAATCTATATTA
>CAZHOD010000397.1:0-1804 GCA_964534075.1 uncultured Spirochaetia bacterium | reverse complement strand
CACGGCTTCCACCTCCGCCTTTCAGGCTATGGCGGACAAGTCGGCAGGCAGGCTACGGGGGAGGATAGAGTATGTTACAAGCGGTTTTTTTGCTTTTTTTGCCCCCTTTCCCGAAAGGGGGATACAGGGGGATTTTTGGAGGGAGTTAAGTAGCAGCTGAACACTCCGGAACATAATTTTACGTTTGAACGGGAACAGCGCAAAAATGGGTTAAAGATTATTTTTGATTTGGCAGCAATCCGGTATTTGAAAAATGGTGGGCGAGGGTGAAATCCCGGCCCGGAATATAAAATATGGAATTTGTTTCTTACCGCTGCGAGTGTGACTCCGGCCCACTGTTTTCTTCGGCCTCCGGGATAATAAAGCTGAAAGTATTTCCTTCCTTATCCCCTTCTTCAGAATCCTCGAGCCATATTTTCCCCCTGTGCGCTTCCACAATAAGCCTCGCGAGGGTAAGGCCTATACCAAGCCCGCTTGTCCCGGATGTATCAGGCAGGTCACCTGCCTTATTCACCTCGTAGAACCATCTGAACACAACTTTTTTATCCTGCCCTCTGAGTTTTTCGCTTTCGTCCTGTACTGATATTTTTATATAACCACCTCCGTTAAACCTGTAACGCCTTATACGCAGGTGTATTTTACCGCCTTCAACGCTGAATTTCGCCGCGTTATCAATTAAATGCGTTACCACTCGCTTGATTTTATCCCGGTCGCAGGTTATGGATTCTATTTCGTCGTATATTGTAATTTCAAGGCCATGATTCCTCTCTTTCAGCAAATCTCTTTGCTCCCCGATTATTTCGTTTACTAAATCATTTAAGTTGTGTTCTTCCTGTTTCAACGGCTCTTCCATGTTTTCAATCCTGAATAAAAGCACCAAATCATCCACGAGCATTTTCATTTTCCTGCTGCTTTTCTGGATTTTTTTCAGCACCTCCATCTGGTGTACGGAAACACTTCCGAATTCTTCCTTTATCAGAAGATGGACATAAGCGGCCATTGGTTTTAAAGGTGCGCACAGTTCCCCGGAAAACCTGGACAAAAATTCCTTTTTTTTCTCCTCGATTTTATCCATCAGGGCTGCTTCCCTGTCCGCTCCGTTTTTTTCCTCCAGCACCAAACTGACTTTTTCCTTTAATTTTCTCATGTCAAAGGGCTTGATTATATATTCCGCTACACCATTCCTCAGGGCTTCTATCGCCGTATTCAGTTCGGGGTAGGCGGTTATGAATATAACCGGTATATTTTTTTTCCGCTCTTTTAATTTTTTTATAAAACGGACCCCGTCCATCCTGTCCATGCGTATATCGCATATGATTATGTCGAAATTCTTTTTTTCAATTTTTTTGAGCGCCTCCTTGCCATCGGTTGCCTGGCCCGCCTCATACCCTTCTCCGTTAAAAAATATCGTAAGCGCTTCTCTTATGGAATTTTCATCGTCAACTATAAGAATTTTCCGTTCTTTTACCGCGTTGCCGCCTGCCATAAATTCACCTCTCGGGGTTATTACAAAACCATGAATAAGTGTTTTGTGTATTTCTAAACGTATTATATTCAATACTTCGCGTTAATTCAAGTATTTTTTGGGTAAAATCCCGGGGTTATATAAAGCATGTATTTTTAAAGCAACAAAGCAGCGCGCGTATCAATAAGGTTCTATACCCTCTTTTTGCCTGCGTTTCAGCCCGTTTAGGTAGGCTTTTCTGGAACTTATATTCCAGTGCAGCGCCATCATGGCCGCACTGAAACTTTTCGTTGCCAGTATGGTATTAATGAACCTGCGAAAAATCGCGGGATAGGACAC
>CAZHOD010000396.1:0-1818 GCA_964534075.1 uncultured Spirochaetia bacterium | reverse complement strand
TGACGGGACAATTGTGGAGAGTGTGTATGATGAGGCGAATAAGAAAAAGACAGTAAAACTTGACGGGAGCGTGTTGTTTGAGATTGTCCTTGACGGTGAAGGCAGGAGTACAGGGGTTGTGGAGCAGGTGGGCGGGGTGAATAATCAGTATGTAATCTCCCGCGACCCTGCGGGCAGGATAGAGGAAGTGCAGTACCCTAATAACACAAGCAGTGAGACAGAGTATGACAACGAAGGCAGGATACTGAGGCATAAAAACCTTTTGAAAGGGCATGTTATAAATAAATTTGATTTCAGCAAACCGGGGTATCTGGATAATGAGGGGAATAAGCTGAAAGAGGACACGAATATAGGGACAAAAACATACGAATATGATGACATATATCAGCTGACATCAGCTGCTTACGAACGTAATCAGCAGTTTACGTGGCAGTATGACAGCGCCGGCAACCGGCTTTCTGCCGATGAAATAGGGGATGTGTCCACGTATGTGCCGAACAATTTGAATCAGTATTCTTCTGTCGACGGTGTTTCGTACAGCTATGATGGCAGCCTTTCGGCGCATTACAGGCATTCTCATCTGTTGTTCCCTGCGGTATCCGCGTAAAGACATTTGATTTCCCCTCGAACTTAATCCGTGTGTTGATTTATACATATAATTATGATATATTTTGTGTATAAATTACCTGAAGGAGGTGTATGATATGCTGAGGACAAATATAGAGCTGGACGAGAACCTTGTGAAAGAGGGCCTGAAACTTACTGACAAAAAAACAAAAAAAGAACTTGTCAATTACGCGCTTGACGAAGTTGTGAGCAGGCTTAAAAGGAAAAAAATTCTTGAGCTCGAAGGCAGGGTGAGCTGGAGCGGCAACCTGAATAAAATGAGGAAACGCGGGGTATGATTCTCGCGGATACAAGTGTCTGGATAGATTTTTTAAACGGAGCAAATTCACGTGCGCGCCATATCCTGCGCGGGTTAATCGAGGAGGGTGAGGATGTCTCGATTACCGGAATAATTTTTACTGAAATACTGCAGGGGATAAAAAAAGACAGGGATTATAAAAAGGTCAGGGATTATATTATGGAATTTCCCGTATACAGGCCGAAAGGAACGGAAACATACATGAAAGCCGCGGAGATTTACAGGGTGTGCAGGAAAAAAGGAAAAACAGTAAAAAAACCTGTGGATTGTATTATTGCCTCTGTATGTGTTGAAAACAACCTTGTTCTTCTTCATAAAGACAATGACTTCCGGCTCATCGAGGAATGTGCCGGCCTGAAATGTTATAAGGTATAGGGTATTACCCGCAGCAGGAGAATTTTTTCAGGCAAGACCGCGGCTGCCGGGCGCGATAGTGTTTTTGGTAACCGCAGCCTTTCATGTCGAAGTTTAAAGTTTAAAGGTGAAAACTGAAAACTAAAACTAAAACTAAAACTAAAACTAAAACTAAAACTAAAACTAAAACTAAAACAACGGGTAACCGCAGCCTTTACTTGTCCGCCGAAGCTTCCTGTCCGCCGAAGCTTCCTGTCAGCCGGCTTGTCCTCCGGAGCCTGAAAGGCGTAGGGGGAAGTTTTAGCGAAGGTTGATAACGAAGGCGGGAGGCTGCGCTGGCCGATGAAATTTCGGTTGAAAATCAAAGAATAAAACCTTAGAATACCTCAAAAGATAATCATATATTACAGAATTTTTAATAAAATGAGGAAAGCGGCTGCGGCGTGTCGCGGGATAATAACAAGGAGTAAATTTTGAATTACATTAAATATAGGGTCTTCGGGGTTTTGAGTGGGTAAATTTCGGTCATTTTAGATCGC
>CAZHOD010000395.1:0-1819 GCA_964534075.1 uncultured Spirochaetia bacterium | reverse complement strand
TTCCACTTTTTTGGCGTCCCTCTTCCTGGTTATCTCCATAAGCCCGAACTCGCTTATTTTCAGCGTTTTAAAAAAAAGTTTTGACTTTGACAGCTCCTCGTCCATCGCCGCCTTTACTATCCGCCTGTTTTCCTCAGCCTGCATATCTATAAAATCCACAACTATCAGCCCTCCTATGTTTCGCAGTACAATCTGCCTCGCGATTTCCTTTACCGCGTTCAGGTTAAGCATAAGAAGGCTGGACTCCACGTCATCGCTTCCCCTGAACTTCCCGCTGTTAATGTCTATAACCGTAAGCGCTTCTGTTACGTCAATTTTGATGTATCCGCCTTTCTTAAACGGCACTATGGAATTGAAAATTCCGTCAACCTGGTTCCGCAGGCCGTAATACTCAAATATACATTCGGGCCCGTCGTACTGTTTTAATTTTATATTTTTCCTGCGGGTGGATTTAAAATATGCCCTTACCTTATCGTGGATCGGCGCCGTATCCGTTATTACCTCGCGCACACCGGCGTCCATGTGCTCCCTCAGGGTTTTAACGGGCAGGGGCTCATCTTCGTATACAAGCGAGGGCGCCTTCCTTTTTTTTATTCCCCTTCGCATTTTTACCCACATCCCGTGAAACTTTTCTATTTCCTTCGCTATTTCCTTCGCCTTTATACCCCCCGCCTGCGTCCTGATTATCACGCCGAATTCGCCTTTTAATTTTTCCCTTGTACTGTCGACGGTCCCGCGCAGCCTTTCGCGTTCTTTTTCATCCTCTATTCTTCTCGAAATACCCGTATGCCTAAGAAAAGGCGCGTAAACAACATGGTGCCCGGGGAGCATGACATTGGCCGTAAGCCTCGCTCCCTTTGTTTTATACGGCTCCTTTACCACCTGCACAAGCAGCTCCTGCCCTTTTTCGAAAATCCCGGTAATGTCTTCCCGGGCATCTATTTCCGCCGGCACGTCCCCGACGCCGATGACCTGCCCGTAATCCCGGCCCGTAAAATCAAAATACTCTTTTTCTGAAAGAAAAGCCGGTTTTTCGTCGCCTATGTCCACAAAAACAAAATTCATGCTCGAGACCAGTTTTGTAATCCTGCCTTTGTATATGTTCCCCGCCCTGGCGTAAATGCTTTTTTCCGTAAAAAAGTTTATAATTTTACCTTCTTCGGCTACAGCGACGTTGGTTTCCATGTCCTCTTCATTTATATAAATTATCTTCATTATTTATCCTCCGCCCTCATATATTCCCTGTAAATATTATGCAGTATTCCCAGCGACATCATCACGACAATTACGGACGACCCGCCGTAGCTTAAAAGCGGGAGCGTTATGCCTGTTACGGGCATCAGCCCTATATTCATGCCGATATTTATAAACACCTGAGAAAATATAATTATGGCAAGCGCCGCCCCCAGCATCTTGCCCCCTCTGAAACGGCAAAGTTTTACTATCCTCAGCATTTCCATGATGAGTATAAAATAAACAAACACGGCCAGAAAACTTCCTATAAATCCGAATTCTTCCGATATAACCGCGAATACAAAATCAGTATATTTTATGGGTATAAAATTGAGCTGGCTCTGCGTACCCTGTATCCAGCCTTTTCCCGCCAGCCCTCCGGAACCCACGGCTATCTGCGACTGTATTACGTTATACCCGGCGCCCAGAGGGTCTAACTGCGGGTCAAGAAAAACCTCGAGCCGCTGTTTTTGGTAATCCTTGAGCAGAAGAAAACCCGCGGGCAAAAGCATTAGGCCTATTATTATTATGGCCAGGAATTTTTTCCACGGCATATTCCCTATAAAAAAAACAGTCAGCACTACCG
>CAZHOD010000394.1:0-1823 GCA_964534075.1 uncultured Spirochaetia bacterium | reverse complement strand
TGGCCCGTCCTTTTTCCTGAGAAGCACCGCGGGGGCGGCCGGCGATTCCAGTATTTTTTTTTCTTTTTCGTTTAAAAAAGCGAACCTTGATATCTTTTCAGTGGAATCCGACATTACGGCAAAAGGCTTTAAGTCCCTTTTTTTTCTCTGCCTCAGGGTTTTTACCGCTTTCTCGTTTGACGCGTCGCAGGCAAGGTGAAAACCACCTATGGACTTTACCGCGATAATTTTACCCTTTTTTATGAAATCAAGCGCTCTTTCCGCCGCTTCTCCGCCTTCTTTCATGCCAATATCCGGCCCTTTTAAAAAAAGCGCCGGCCCGCATTTCAAACACGCGTTCGGCTCGGCATGGTACCTCCGGCTTTTTGGGAATTTGTATTCTCTTTCACAATCCCGGCACATTACAAATTTATCCATAGTGGTATTTTCGCGGTCATAAGGGGTATTCGTAATGATGGTGAACCTTGGCCCGCAGTCAGTACAGTTGATAAAAGGGTATTTATAACGCCGGTTATTTTTTTCAAAAAATTCTTTTTTACAGGCGCCGCATATTTTGAGGTCCGGCGGCACCTGTTTTAGTTCGCGCCCCCCGGAGCTTTTTTCTATCCGGAACTTCTTATAAGCCGGTATCTTTCCGCTGAAGGAAGCTTTAAATTCCGATATTACGGCCGGGGGGGGCTTTTTTGCCTTTATGTTTTTAATGAATTTATCGAGATCGCCGCTTTTGCCGCACGCTTCGACGCGCACGCTTCCCGCCGCGTTATATACTTTTCCGGTGATTTTATGCGTTAAGGCGAGTTTATGAAGGAACGGCCTGAAACCTACCCCCTGCACTATACCCCGTATTATAATGCGGGCTGAACGCTTCATCTGCGGTTCATGGCCTGTGGAGTTCCCGGTGTTCTCTTAAGAGTTTCGCGATTTTTTTATTTTTCATCTCTATAACGGCTTCATATCTTTTTTCATACTGCCGGTAAAGTTTGGCGAAATAATCTATTTTCTTTTTGACAAAAAACATGTCTTCTTTCGCGAGTTCGTATTCTTTTTCCATTTCCCACGGCCTCTGTATAAGTTTCTTTTTCTGAGGGCTGTCAAGTATTTTTCTTGTTTTTCTCTGGTTTTTAACTATCGAATCGTAATCCTCCCGGAATTCACTGAGAAATTCCTCGCAAAGGGCCAGGGTATGCCGGGTTTTTTTCATCGCGTTTTCCCACGCGTACTCTATCTGATCCCTCTTATATACAGCGGCGTAGGTGTGTATCTTTGAAATAACATCTCCCATTTTATTGACATTATCCATAAACCCTTCCCTCATGAAGTTCTCGTACCTTCTTAAATCCGTCCTGCACCTTAAGATAAGGTGCCTGGTTTCTCTTATGTTTTCCCATGCCCTTATTTCCGTACCCGTAACCTTCACTATCGGCGTTGCTGTCGGCACAGGAGTGTACATAAGTGTCTCGTCCTTGAAATGGACGGGGTCAGTTCCTTCTCCGGTAGCTCCGCCGCCGCCGATCCTTATATCGGCAAAAACCGGTATTAAAATAAGGATTATAAACAGGTTCAAAAACAATAAAACGCGAGCTTTTTGCATAAAATCCTCCGGAATTTAAGCTTTGTAAATATTTTACCCGAAGAAAAACACTGTGTCAAGTTATAAAAACTAAAAACTTAACAGGCTGCTGAAAAACTCTTTCACACGCCGTTCTGAAACAAAGAACACCCTGTCCGCCTGCGTTAAGCTGACAGGCATAAAATACCGGACAACCACTTATTCGTTTTTTGTAGGGACAGCCATTTAGGTTCCTGTCAACAGTAAATATACG
>CAZHOD010000393.1:0-1827 GCA_964534075.1 uncultured Spirochaetia bacterium | reverse complement strand
GCATGGCATTTTTATATAAGTGTGTAAATATACAGGACATAAGATATAAATAAGCTGAAATCTTGAAATTTAAATCTTGAAGTTAAAACCGGGTGATTTGAGAGTTTCGCGGTTTTGCAGGGGCGGCCCTGCGCGGCCGCCCGAAAAACAGCCCATCAACCTTAGCTAAAGCTTCCCCCTACGCCTTTCAGGCTCCGGAGGACAAGCCGGCTGGCAGGCATAGGGTTGTCCCCGCAAAAGAACGGATTTTTTGGAATCTGAAATCCGGAATATAAAATATAGAATTATTATCCGCAAATTCATCCTAACATCATTCCCAAATTTACTCTTTTAATTTATATATATATATTATATACTTATATAAAAAGCAGGGAGGTAGAAAATGCCGGAAGTTAAATGGGATATCAGGAAAAATCTCGGTGCTATAAGCGAGGGCGGAAGCTGGAAAAAAGAAGTAAATATCGTCAGCTGGAACGAAAAACCCGCCAAGGTAGACATCCGTTCCTGGAACGCCGAGCATAAAAAAATGAGTAAAGGTATAACACTCAGCAAGGAAGAACTCAGAAAATTCAAGGAGATTCTGAACGGGCTCGACATCGATACCCTTGAGATTTAAAAGTTAAAAGCGCTTGAAACAGAAAAAGTTTATTGTTATAATTTTACTACCCAAAATCAAAAGGAGGCGTGCTGTGGAAGAAGGAAAAAAAAAGATTCTTGAAAACGCCCTTAACGGAACAGTTGAGTTTTTTGACCCCCGGGGGGATGTGTTTGTCAGGGCTTCTTTTGAAAGCGGGATGATGCACGGGGTTTACCGCGAGTTTTTCGACGAAAAAAGGAAAATATTGAAAATTGAAGGCCGTTTTGAGGAAGGCGTAAGGCAGGGCGTGTGGACGGAATACAACAGGGACGCGAATGTAGAGGGGGTTGAAATTTTCAACAGGGGCGAGCTTCTTGAAAGGACGCTGTACGAAGGCGAGGAAGAATAAACTTTAGCTCCGGAACGGCGGTAGGAGAATGGAAGGAATCGAAGTAAGTGCCGAAGATTGCGGCAGTGAAGTCGTATTAAAGTGTAAGGGGTTTATCGATTCCACGACAGCGGGTGAAATTGAAAAAGCCATAACCGGCACGATTGGTAAAAGAAAGTACAGGATAATAGTGGATATGGCTGAAACCGAGTATGTAAGCAGCGCCGGCTGGGGGATATTCGTGGGGTTTATAAAGGAACTTAGAAAAAACAGGGGCGACATAAAATTCGCGAATATGGGTGATGAAGTGAGGGAAATATACAAACTTCTTGATTTTACCAATATACTCGAATATTACGGTGATACAGAAAGCGCTAAAAGGGCGTTCTGACCATATCATACCCGGGGGTTTGAATGAAAAAATTATTTTTAATTGCGGCTCTGAGCCTGTTTACATCCGGAAGTGTATTTGCCGAAATAATACCAAGCCTCAGCTACATGGAGGCACTGGGGTCCTGCAGTTTTGTGCAGGCCGAGGACTCGCTTATAATAAATACCGAAAACACCGAACCCGAGATTTTACCGATGTTTTCGCTGGAATTTAACCTGGTGCTTATTGGTAGTATCGACGGAGGCCTTTACTCAATTTATTTTAAAAAAGGCGAAATCAGGGCGGCCAATACCAATACCGGTGTATATTCCGAAAGCGACGGGTATGATATATTCGTAATTGAAAACTGGAATGTTCATTATTTAGGCGCCGGGATAAGGAAATATTTTTTTACTGATAAAAGAAAAACGCGGACGCTGATGCCCTACGCGGGTATTGATATAGGGTATAATTTTATTGTCGGCGATGAGT
>CAZHOD010000392.1:0-1834 GCA_964534075.1 uncultured Spirochaetia bacterium | reverse complement strand
TACTGAATACTGAATACTGAATACTGAATACCGAATACTAAATACTAAATACTAAATACTAAATACTGATAAAATTATTATATCCCGCGCGGATTGTGCGCCGGCCGCTGATTATCATTTATCCGGGTTTGGATAATTCATCCCTGTTTGACTTTTGGAAAATTTTGGGTATACTTATTTAACCAAAAATACTTTTTCAAGGAGGCGGATTATGAATTTTTTAAGGACGTTTTTGCTTATGACTGCGCTTTTTGGCGTTTTTCTTGTCGTGGGCAACTATATAGGGGGCCGGCAGGGAATGGCGATAGCTTTTGTGATTGCCCTTGGGATAAATTTTTTCAGCTACTGGTTTTCGGACAAAATGGTGCTTAAGGCATACAGGGCAAGGCCTGTTAAGCCTTCTGAGGCTCCGGAGCTGTATAAATCCGTCAAAATTCTGGCTAAAAGAGCGGGTATTCCAATGCCGCGTGTATATATAGTAAATGAGAAAATGCCCAACGCTTTTGCAACGGGCAGGAACCCGCAAAACGCTGTTGTAGCTGTAACAACAGGGCTTTTGAAGATGCTCGACAAGGAAGAGATAGAAGCTGTTTTAGCGCATGAGCTCTCTCATGTCAAACACAGAGACATGCTGACAGGCACCATAGCTGCGGGAACCGCGGGAGCGATAATGATGCTTTCGAGGTTTTTTATTTTCTTCGGTGGAGGCGACGAGGAAGGCGGGGGAGCCGGAATGCTTATCGCCTTTATTGTGGCGCCCATAGCCGCCGTTATAATACAGCTTATGGTAAGCAGGTCCATGGAGTATTCGGCTGACAGAGGCGCCGCAAAGGTTACAAAAAGGCCGGATATTATGATATCCGCGCTTAAAAAAATACACAGCGGGGTAAAGGGCACAAAAAGGACAAATGCCCGGCCCGAGACATCCCATATGCTTATAGCCAACCCTTTTAAGGGCGGCCTTGCCGGCCTTTTTTCCACCCACCCGACCCTTGCGCAGAGAATCAGGAACCTGGAAAAGATAAAAAAGGCATAGGGTATATTTAGTAGAGTCACGAAAAAAACAAAAACAGAGGTAGGGCGCGGCCTTCAGGCCGCGGAAAAAAGAGCGCCGCCTAAAGGCAGCGCCTGCCAGGAAAACAAAAATAGAGGGGATTTGTCGATATTCGATGGCAAAAAAACACAGACTAAACAGGGAATCCTATACAGGGTTAAAAAGGATATCTTTCACTTTGTGTATTAGAGACAAAAAGAATTTGTTTGATGATGAAGGTATAGTAAAAGAATTTATTTCTATTTTAAAATTCGAAACCAATAATCAAAATGTTAAAAATTGGATTTATGTTTTTATGCCGGACCATCTTCATATCATACTCGAAGGTACAACCGAAGAGTCTGATTTATGGAAAACCATAAAAATATTCAAACAGAAGGCAGGATATTTATTGAAAAGAGAAGTAGGTGACAGGTTTAAGTTGCAAAGAGATTTTTTTGATTATATCCACAGAAAAAATGATGATTTAATAAAGCACATTAAATATGTAGCGGAAAATCCCGTAAGGAAGAGGATGGTTAAAGATTGGCGAAAGTACAAAAAAACAGGATCAATCCATTATAATCTTGAAAAACTTATTGGAAATATATCCTGAAGATAACACCCGGACAAAAACAGAGGTAGGCCGCGGCCTTCAGGCCGCGGAAAAAAGAGCGCAGCCTAAAGGCAGCGCCTACCCCAGACAATTTTTATTGCCCGGTTTATTTTTAGATGATAATATGTGAATCATTATTGTGTTTGAATTATTTATGCGTTTGTAAACTTATTAAAGGGAGGTTT
>CAZHOD010000391.1:0-1849 GCA_964534075.1 uncultured Spirochaetia bacterium | reverse complement strand
CCCCTCCTCTGCCAGGTATTTACCCGCTCTGTAACCGCCTTCCCGGTTGTCAACGCCCACATAATGCGCCCATTCCACTTCGTTCTCAACAACGACTATTGGTACTTCTGCCCTTTTATATTCCTCGATCATATCTTTTTCCGGCGAAACCGCTATTATAATGACAGCGGACGCTTTTTTCTCTTCAAGTATTTTCCTGAGTAAATAAGGCAGCCCGCCCCGCTCACCGGCTGCCTTTGTATAATATGTTACTATGTCATATCCTGTGGAAAAACTTTCGGCCTGCATGGCCGAAAGCATCTGCGCGCTGTAGCCGTTCAGTATATTCGGGGCAAGTACCGCTATGTTTTTCATTTTATACCTCTCTGTGATTTTTGTATAATTATATATGAATTTTAAAAATGTGTCAATTACCGGGAACAAACAACAAACTTAAAGAGAACAGGGAGCCCACACAGGGGCTCCCCTACAAAAAAACCATATTTATGGCGGCCCGAAGACAAAAACATAAAAACCGGACAACCGCACAGGGTTGTCCCTACAAAAACAAAACGTAATTGTAAGGGCGCGCCCCCTGCAGAAATTTTGTTTATTTAGTTTTTGTATATTTTATTTTCCCGCGATTACCACTTTCATCATTTTCTTTTCAGCGTACCCTTCCTGCCCGTCCGCCCTTATTACCGCGGCATATACGCCTGTGGCGGCTTTTTTTCCGCCTTCTGTCCTTCCGTCCCACTCAGTTTTTCCTTCTTCTTTCGCTGCCGTTATCTTCCTCACAAGGCCGCCGGCCAGGTTATAAATATACACCGTAACATTTCCATCCCCGCCTCCGCTCCATTCAATGGTTAAATTTTCGCTGACACCGCACGGGTTCGGGTATGCCTTGACTTCACCGAGTTCATTCTCCCCGGCGTTAATTACCATTACCTTTTTTGACGCCTCGATCCTGCCCTGGTCAGTCTTAAAAACAAACTGGATTTCATAAACACCGGTCGAAACATAATCGCCCCTTGACGACTTTCCGTCCCAATCAAAGCTTTCAGTGCTGCAATACTTTAATTCTGCCGCGGGCGCGTTTTCCCCTATGACCAGCTGTCCGTCTATATCTATGCTGACATCCGGCGCGGAAACGCTTTCATTCCTTTTTATGCTTTTTACTATTTCACCGGCGCTGTTGAATATCCTCATGGCCACGAATTCCTCGTCCCTTAAAATGGTAAAGTTTTTTACCACAGAATCCACGTGGTCATAGCTGTCCCTCCTGGATATCTGCAAATAATAAACCCCCTGCGAAGCCGGCTGGCCCTGCTCTGTTTTCCCGTCCCAGCTTATATAGGTGCCGTCTTTCCCGCTGCTTCCGGCTTCCTGTATTTGAGGCAGAAATATTTCCAGCAGGGAATCCTGTAAAAATACGCTTTTCCCTTCTTCTCCGTCAATCTTTATTTCAGAACCTTCCAGGCTTCCTTTTACATCCCCGGAATAAAGGCTTTTTACCCGCTCTCCCGCCTCATTATATACCCCTATTTCAAGTACATACGGATATGTTTCGGGTGTCATGGTTATTGTCGGGGAAAGTGTATTGGTAAAAGTCGGGGTCGGGGTCAGGGTGACCGTCACGGTAAAAGTAAAGGTGGGTGAAGGCGTATTTGTGCAGGTAAAAGTAACTGTTGCCGTACGTGTCGCGGTCAAAGTATATGTTAATGTTGGTGTCGCGGTATAAGTGTCGGTAGGCGTATCCTCGGGCGTTAAAGTATATGTACGGGTATAGGTCGGAGTCGCCGTGCTCGTAGGCGTAGCCGTACTTGTATACGTAAACGTAGGCGTCGCCGTATACGTAGGCGTCGCTGTC
>CAZHOD010000390.1:0-1852 GCA_964534075.1 uncultured Spirochaetia bacterium | reverse complement strand
ATGTTCAGTTATTCGGAATACGCTTTTAAGAAGGCAATAAAATACAACCCAAAAAATATAAAAGCAATGTACAATTTAAGCGTAGTGTATTCTGAAAAAGGCAGGCGCAGCCACGCCATGAAAATGATAAAGCGGGCGCTGAAAATTGACCCTAAAAACCCGCTTTTGCAGGCAAGCCTGGGGAACGTCCTTATTGACGAGGAAAAATATAAACCGGCGAAAAAAGTTTACGAACGCATAGTAAAAGTCAAGCCGGATTTCGATATAGGGCACTATAACCTGGGAGTAATCAATTACCAGGAAAGAAAACTGGACGAGGCAGAGAAAAATTACAAAGACGTTTTGAGGATAGACTCGAATGACCACGAAGCAAGGCAGAACCTCGCGGCCATAGAAATTCTGAAGCACGATTATGAAAACGCCGTAATACATCTAAAACAGGTGATAAGGTCAAACCCCGGCAGCGATATAACCCTGGAAAACGCGTATTTCAACCTTGGGGTCGCTTATTTAAGAATGAAAAAGTTCGAGGACGCGCTTTCGGCTTTTGAGATGGCGCTCAGAATAGAGCCCTGGGACATGTCGGCATATGTAAACGCCGCGATTATATGCGAGGAGCTGGGGTATAAAGACAAAGCCATAAGGTACTGGAAAAAGTATGACAGGCTTCTTCCCATAAACAAAAGAAAGAAAGAAATAGCAAGGCGCCTGAAAAAGATGGGGGTCAATTATAAACCGGGGCCAACACCTTCCCCGCGGCCCAAAAAGAAAAAAGAAAGCAAGGATGAGAAACCGGAGAAAAAAAAGGGATTTTTAAACCGGGGTAAATAATGAAAAAAACAACGCTTATATTATTGATGTCCGGAATTACTGTTTGCGCGGCGGCGGGTACGGAGAGCCTGATAAAAAATGCCCGCCATTTTATGAACGAGGGGGAATACCAAAGGGCCATAATACTTTTTAAAAAGGCAAAGATAAAAGCCCCTTCCTCCCGCCTCATGAGCATTTATATAGACATGGGTATTTGTTACAGGAAAACCGGCGATTATGACAGCGCCATAAAAAGTTATAAAAAAGCCGCGGAAATTTCCCCTCAAATGGCGGATATTTATTATAATATAGGGCTTGCTTATTATTATAAACGTTATTATAAGCAGGCGATAAATTATTTTAAAAAAGTTACCGGGCTTTCGCCGAATTTTGCAGAAGCGTACGGAGCCCGGGCTATGGCGTACCGGGATTACGGGCTTTTGGACCTCGCTGTAAAGTCAGCGAAAAAATCCATCAGTATAGACCCTTCTTACGCCGGGGGGTACGCAATACTGGGGAACTGTTACGAGGATAGAAAAAGGCACATAGACGCGATAAAAATGTACAAACAGGCCATAACACTCAGGCCGGATTATACCTCGGCTTTTTATAACCTTGGTATTGTATATGACGAGCTGGGAAGGAGCTCTGAGGCGGTCGACGCTTACAGGCAGGCGCTGCGGCTCGAAAAAAAGGACCCGGGATTATATTATAACCTCGGGATAGCTTATATGGGGATGTCTGACTATTACAGGTCCCAGGACGCTTTTAAGGAAGCTATAATGCTCGCCCCGAATATGGAGGACGCGTATGACCATCTTGTAATCAGCCTGGAAAAATCCGGAATGAGCAGGCAGGCGAGAAAATGGGAAAGCATAAAGGACAAAAGGTTCAGATAAACTTAAAATTTAAAGTTTAAAAATGAAAGTTAGAACAAAAAAGACAGATGTCTTTAATATGAATATAAATCATGAATATGAGTTGTATTTAATCCGCCTTCGCCAAGGCTTCGGCGGACAGGGTGTGATGATTAGGGGTAAAT
>CAZHOD010000389.1:0-1855 GCA_964534075.1 uncultured Spirochaetia bacterium | reverse complement strand
GCCTCCTACTTACGTAGAACTGGGGGTTTTTTCCGCGATGTGGTCCGAGCACTGCAGCTATAAACATTCAAAACCTGTGCTTAAAAAGTTTCCGGTTAAAGGCAGGCGGGTTTTGCAGGGGCCGGGGGAAAATGCCGGTATTGTGGACGCGGGAGACGGAACGGGCATTGTTTTCAAAATAGAGTCTCATAATCACCCGTCGGCAGTTGAACCTTTTCAGGGCGCCGCTACGGGAGTGGGCGGAATTTTGCGTGACGTATTCACCATGGGCGCGCGGCCCGTGGCTTCGCTTAATTCCCTGAGGTTCGGAAAAATCACAAGCCCGGAAACCCGGAGGCTTCTTCCCGGCGTGGTAAAAGGCATAGCGTTTTACGGTAACTGCGTGGGTGTGCCTACTGTCGGAGGAGAAACCGTTTTTGAGGAATCATACGGGAATAACTGCCTTGTTAACGCCATGACAATAGGCGTGGTTGACACAAAAAAAATAGTAAAAGGGCTGGCAAAGGGGCCGGGAAACCCGGTTATGTATATAGGCGCCCTGACCGGCCGTGACGGTATACACGGGGCCACGTTCGCTTCGGCCGAGCTGAACGAGGAAAATGAGGCAAAAAGGTCGTCGGTGCAGGTGGCCGATCCTTTTATGGAAAAACTTTTGCTTGAGGCAACGCTGGAGCTCAGGGATAAAAATCTTATAACAGGAATACAGGATATGGGCGCGGCCGGGCTCACATCTTCTTCAGCTGAAATGGCTTTCAGGGCCGGGACAGGGATAGAAATAGACATAGACAAAGTGCCAAAAAGGGAAAAGGGTATGAACGCTTACGAGACAATGCTGTCGGAATCACAGGAACGCATGCTGCTTGTGACAGGGAAAGGCAAAGAAAAAGCCGTAGAAAAAGTACTTTCCAAATGGGGGCTCCACGCGATACAAATCGGCAGGGTGATAAAGGATAAGAAACTGGTCATAAGAGAACATAAAAAAACAGCGGCTGAAATACCGGTGGCCGCGCTGGCGGACAGTGATTATAAATATTTCCCGGTTAAAAAGCAGAAAGGAAAAAAGCCTTCTTATCTGAAAAAATCAGAAATAAACACCGATGATATAAAGCAGCCTGTTAATATGGAAAAAGTACTTGAAAAGATAATGTCATCCGGCAGTGTTTCGTCAAAATCCGCTATCTGGGAACAGTACGACCATATGGTGCAGGCGGGCACTTACACGCTGCCGGGGTCGGATTCGGCGGTTATAGCCCTGAAAGATAAACCATTGATGCTGGCGGCGTCGGTCGACGGAAACGGGCGTTATACCTATCTTGACCCTTACAGGGGAGGTATGATCGCGGTAGCCGAGGCGGCCCGAAATGTATCGGTGAGCGGGGCGGAACCCGTGGCGTTTACAAACTGCCTTAATTTCGGCAACCCCGAGGATCCGGAAATTTTTTGGCAGTTTGAAAAAGCGGTTGAAGGAATGAGCGAAGCCGCGAGGGTATTGAAAACACCGGTGATAAGCGGAAACGTAAGTTTTTACAACGAAAGCCCCGGCAGTGAGGTTTACCCGACACCGGTTGTCGGGATGGTCGGGTATATTACGGGTAAAAAGAATTATGTGAAGCAGTATTTCCGTGACAAGGACGACGTAATACTGGTGCTCGGGCAGACAAAAGAAGAAATCGGGGCCTCGGAATACCTAAAAGAATATCACGGCATGATAAAAGGGCCGGTCCCGGAAATAGACATGAAAAAAGAAAAAGCTCTGCAGGCGGCCTGCAGGGAGAGCATAAGCAAAGGGCTTGTGAAATCCGCGCATGATGTAAGCAAGGGCGGGCTGGCAACAGCGCTTGCCGAGTGCTGCGTC
>CAZHOD010000388.1:0-1861 GCA_964534075.1 uncultured Spirochaetia bacterium | reverse complement strand
GGAGTTCATGTGCTCTTCCGATCTTACATACCTTTCGGCGCGCAACCTTACCATAGCCGATAAAAGCGGCGATGACATATTAATACCGTGCAGCGCCTGCTATCTCGCGCTTAAAAAGGCGGAAAAATTCATGAAATATTACAGTGAAGTCAGCGGGGCAGTATCGGCCGAGCTGTCAAAAGAGGGCCTCAAGTACACCGGAAAGGCAAAGCCGCGGCATGTACTCGAGGTATTTTACAATGACCTGCGCGAAGAACTTAAAAATTCCGTAAAAAAACCGCTTAAAGGCCTTAAAGCCGCGGCATACTACGGGTGCCAGATAACCCGCCCCGAAGGGTTTGACGACATCGACAGGCCGGACTCCATGGACCACATAATAGCGGATACAGGCGCTGAACCCGTTGATTTTTCCGCGAAAACCAAATGCTGCGCCGGGATGATAGCGCAGACAATCAAAAAAACAGCGGATCCAATGATAAGGGACATACTTTATTCCGCGAAAAAAAGCGGGGCGGACGTAATTGTCACCGCCTGCCCGCTTTGCATGATGAACCTGGAAAGTTACCAGAAAAGCCTTTCAAGAAAGTTCGGCAATGACCTGAATATACCGGTCCTGTACCTGACCCAGCTGACCGGCCTGGCCCTTGGCGCCAAAAAAGAAGCGCTCGGTATCAGGGGCAATTTTGTAAAACCGGACAAAGCGCTTGAAAAAATATCCGGAGGTGCCTGAATATGGCCGCTCAAAAAGATAAAAATAAAGAAACAAGAATAGGCGTTTACGTGTGCCACTGCGGTACGAATATATCCCATACCGTGGACACTGAAAAAGTCGCGGAATTCGCGCGGAGCCTGCCGAACGTGGCGGTTGTAAGGGAGTATAAATACATGTGCTCCGACCCCGGGCAGGAGCTTATTAAAAAAGACGTAAAAGAGGATAAACTCACACACGTTGTGGTATCGTCGTGCTCGCCGCTTATGCACGAGGCCACTTTCAGGGGAGCGGTAGAGGACGCCGGGCTCAACGAGTACCTTTTCCAGATGGCGAATATAAGGGAACACGTGTCATGGGTTACAGATGATAAAACAAAGGCGACTGAAAAAGCAAAGAAACTTAATTATGTTCCATTCGGTTATTTAAACGTATATCGTCGTTACTTCAGAAAAGAAGATATTGATAGATTTGAAAAAAGTGATATTTTATTTTTTGGACGCATATCGCCATATAAAGGAATTGAGTATTTAATTAAAGCCATCAAAATTGTAAAACTAAAAATTCCCTCAGTTAAGGTTGTAATTGCTGGCAGCGGTGATTTTAATTTTGATATTTCTGAAATAAAAAAAGATCAATCATTTAAGATTTTAAACAGATTTATTCCTTCCAATGATTTAGTTCACTTGATTTATTCCACAAAGATAGTTGTATGCCCTTATACAGATGCGACACAAAGTGGTGTAATGATGACAGCTTTTGCTTTTAATAAACCTGTAATTGCGTCTGACGTTGGAGGATTCAGAGACGTAATTCATGATGATATTAATGGAAAGTTGGTAAAACCAAAGGATTCTCATACATTGGCAGATGCAATAATAGATTTACTTAACCATCCAGATAAAATTAGAAAAATGAATAAAATAATTGAAAAAAATAGAAAAACAGGTGAATTTTCGTGGGATAGTATTTCTAATGAGATAATTAAAATTTATAACAAGGCAGTGAAATAACTTTTATATTTAAGATATATTGTATTTTATGGAAGTAAGAATTGCTTTTATAACTGATGGTCTTGGTTTAGGGGGGAAAGAACGACAACTCACTGAGATAGTTAAATATTTAAAAAACAGTAATTATAAGACTTTTGTT
>CAZHOD010000387.1:0-1867 GCA_964534075.1 uncultured Spirochaetia bacterium | reverse complement strand
TAGGGGTCGACGACCTTAAAATACCCGAAAAAAAATATGATTATGTTAAAAGGGCGGAAAAAGAGGCGATGTCAATAAGGAGACAGTTCGAAAAACGCGTAATAACGGAAGGGGAAAGGTACAATAAAATTATAGATATATGGACGACTGTAACGGACAGGGTCGCCGAATTGATGATGAATGAGCTTTCCGAAGACCAGGACACTTTTAACCCGGTTCATATGATGGCGGATTCCGGCGCCAGGGGGAGTAAACTGCAGATGAGGCAGCTTGCCGGCATGAGGGGGCTGATGGCAAAACCACAGAAAAAAATGACGGGCGGAGTAGGCGAAATCATAGAGACGCCGATAAAATCCAACTTTAGGGAAGGGCTTTCCGTGCTGGAATACTTTATTTCGACGCACGGCGCCAGGAAAGGGCTCGCGGACACCGCGTTAAAGACAGCAGACGCGGGTTATCTTACGCGAAGGCTGATAGATGTATCCCAGGACGTGATTGTTACGGAAAATGACTGCGGCACAATAAACGGAATTAACGTAACGGCGCTCAAAGAGGGCGGCGAGGTTATAGAGCCGCTTTCAGACAGGGTGATGTGGAGGGTTGCCCTCGATAACGTGGTCGACCTTATTACGGACGAGGTTATAGTAAAAGCAAACTCGCTTATTACTCCGGGGATAGCGAAAAAAATAGAGGAGGCGGGTTACGAAAGAATAAGGGTGCGTTCGCCGCTTACATGTGAGGCGAAAACCGGAGTATGCGCCAAGTGCTACGGCGCGGACCTTACAACAGGGAGCCAGGTGGACCTCGGGGAGGCTGTCGGTATAATAGCGGCACAGTCAATAGGAGAGCCCGGGACGCAGCTTACTTTAAGGACATTTCACGTTGGCGGTACGGCCAGCAGGGTTGTGGAACAGTCAGAGATAGAGGCCAAGCACGAAGGGATAATGCGGTTCGCGAAACTTAAATTTGTCGAGTCCAGGGAAAAAGATATGATAGTAACCAACAGGAACGGGGAAGTTTCAGTATACGACCAGAACAACGTGGAAAGGGAACTTCACCATATCCCTTACGGGACAATACTTAAAGTAAAGGACGGGGCAAAGGTAAAAAAAGGAGACACAATAGGGCTGTGGGACCTTTATAATATCCCGATTTTTACGGAAAGGAAGGCTCCGCCGCGTTCGACGAAATAGAGGAAGGCCTGACAATGATAGAACAGGCCGACGCGACTACGGGCCAGTACGGTAAGTTCATAATTGAAAGCAAGCAAAAAAAATACCCCCACGTTAATATACTTGACAAAAATAAATCGGTTATAGCGTCCTACCATATACCCGTAGGCGCGAGGCTCGACGTGGAGGACGGGGAGAAAGTATATCCCGGACAGATACTTGCCAAGTTTCCGAGAGAACTTTCAAAGACAAGGGACATAACCGGCGGCCTGCCGAGGGTGGCCGAGCTTGTTGAGGCAAGGAGGCCCAAAAGCCAGGCGATAATAGCCCAGATCGAAGGGAAGGTAAGGTTCGAGGAGACCTCTTCCGGAGTAAGGAAAATAATTATTCAGAATGAAAGCGGCACGGAGAGGGATTACAACATACCGCACGGCAAGTACGTCAATGTAAGGGAAGGCGATTATGTCGAAGCGGGCGAGCAGCTCATAGACGGGAACGTAAATCCGCACGATATACTTTCGGTAAAGGGAGAAAACGCTGTACAGGAGTACCTGGTCAACGAGGTGCAGGAAGTTTACAGGCTGCAGGGCGTTGCCATACACGATAAACACATCGAGGTAATAATAAAGCAGATGATGAAAAAGGTCCGCGTCGAGGATCCGGGCGACACGCCGTTTCTGCCCACGGACGCCGTG
>CAZHOD010000386.1:0-1867 GCA_964534075.1 uncultured Spirochaetia bacterium | reverse complement strand
GTCAGCCGCCCCTGTATGATAACGATAAATCCGTATTGTTCAAAAAAGAGGCGCGTAGTACCGTAAAAACACTTCGTGTTATACGCCACAAGCACGCGCCCCCTACAAGAATTTTAATTATTTGTTTTTTGCAGGGGGCGGTTTTCCTGCCCGCCGGAGCAGTAGAACGCAGGCGGGCAACCGTCCAAAACACGCTTTTCCAACAGTATCAAAAAACAAACCTCGATTAATTGTATCTTTTGAGTGATAATGAAAATGAGGGCAATAAACCGATTTTGACAGGGGAGGGCCGGTTTGTAGATAAGACAATATCACGCGCATGCTTAAATTAAATAAAAAGCGCTTACAATTTGCTCAATCAAGTGAGTAAATTGTTGACATTAAAATTAAAGTATGGTAAAAAGAAAACATGAGAAAAGAATATCTTCAAAAAGAGCGGTATAACGCGCTTAATAAGAAACTGTCAAAAGGGCCGGGTTTTATACAGGCTGTTATAGGCCCCAGGCAGACAGGCAAAACCACGCTCGCCCTCCGGGTTAAGGAGAATTGGCCGGGGCCAAGTTATTACGCGACAGCGGACGAACCCGGCGGTGAAAGTAAAGGTTGGATAGTCGATTTATATAATAAGGCGGTTGATAGTTCAAAAGAAAATAAAAAAGAAGTTTTGCTTATAATAGACGAAATACAAAAAATTTCAGGGTGGAGCAATACTTTAAAATATATTTATGATAAAAAAGAAAGAGAAAAAGTCCGGATAAAAATAATGATTCTGGGGTCATCATCTTTACTGATGCAGCGTGGTTTGACAGAGAGCCTTGCCGGCAGGTTTGAAATCAACAGGCACAGCCATTGGTCGTATAAAGAATGTAAAGAATATTTTAAATTCCGGTTAAATGATTATATCTATTACGGTGGATATCCGGGAGCCGCGAAAATACATAAAAATTTTAAGCGCTGGCAGATATATATTAAAGACGCGATAATTGAGACCGTAATAGCGAAAGACGTGCTTTTAATGAATCCTGTCACAAAACCGGCCCTGTTAAGGCAGGCGGCCGCGCTTTGTATTCATCATCCCGCGGAAATACTAAGTTATCAGAAAATGCTGGGGCAGCTGCAGGATGCCGGGAATACGACCACAATTGCCTTTTATTTACGGCTTATGTCAAACGCGTTTTTTCTCGTCCCGCTTGAGAAATACAGCGGTAGCAGAATCAAGCAAAAAGGGTCAAGCCCTAAAATACTCGTTTTGGATAACTCGATTGTAAACACCATGAACAACCGAAAAATAAAGGAAGCGTTTAAGGATCAAATATATATGGGGCGCCTGTTTGAGAACGCTGTCGGAGCCAGGCTGTACTGGCTCGCGCAGGAACAAGGTTTAGAATTGTTTTACTGGCGGGAAAGGGATCATGAGGTTGATTATATATTAAAGCAAGGCAGGGTATTGATCGCCGTTGAAGTTAAATCAGGAAGGCCTGATAAAGCCAAAGGAGCTCTGAAGATATTTTCAAAAAAGCACAAAAGGACAAAGAAAATTATAATTTCGTTAAGAAAATTAAAAAGTATTTCAGGTATAAAATGTTTCAATGCGGATAGTTTTTTTCTGAATCCCGAGAAAATTCTTGATTAAGAGGGCAACTGCAATGCGCCCGGGGCGCGCAGTACCGTAAAAACACTTTGTGTTATACGCCACAAGCCCCCCCCTACAAGGATTTTAATTATTTGTTTTTTGTAGGGGGCGACCCTATGTGTCGTCCCGTAAACGAAAACACAAATACCCGACAAACACATTACCGCACTTCCCCAATATTAGGGATTCTGAAGGACATCGTATACACTCTTATACCTGTATTTTATCTCTGAG
>CAZHOD010000385.1:0-1888 GCA_964534075.1 uncultured Spirochaetia bacterium | reverse complement strand
GATAACATAAGAAAGGAAATATAATGGATAAACCTTTTACCGTGCTTATAGCCGGCCGTGAGAATGTCGGAAAATCCTCCATTTTTAATAAGTTTGTCGGAAGGAATAAAGCGATTGTGGATGATTTTCCGGGCGTAACCCGGGACAAACTTTACGGGGAGGCGGAATGGACAGGGAAAAAATTCCGCGTAGTTGACACAGGCGGCCTTCTGTTTGAGGGTAAAAATACGATAAAGAGCCTTGTCGAAAAACAGGTGGACGGAGTAATAAGGGAGGCGGGCCTCACTCTTTTTGTGACCGATGTTAAGGCGGGAATCCTGCCCGGGGACAGGAAAATATTCGAAAAAATAAAAAGAAACGCCCAAAATTACGTAATAGTGGCCAATAAGGCGGATAATTCCCGTGAAGAGCACGGAGCCTATGATTTTTATAACCTGGGCGCGGACAGGGTGTTTCCGGTATCGGCCGCCCACTCGCTGGGCCTGGACAGCCTTTTGGATTATATTGTTTCTTTTATACCGGGGATAGCGAAAGAGGAAGAAGAGGCGAATCTGACAAAAATATCCATAATGGGAAGGGAAAACGCCGGTAAGTCATCGGTATTCAACGCGATAGTTAAACAGGAACGCTCGATAGTAACTGAGATTCCGGGGACCACAAGGGATTCAGTGGACGCGATAGTCGAATACGGGGGAAAAAAAGTTATTGTAATAGACACCGCCGGTGTAAAAAAGAGGAAAAGAATAAAGGAAAAAGCAGATAAGTACGGAATAGGAAGGGCTTTCGCCAATATCAAAAGGTCGGACATCGCGGTGCATATCATCGACGCTGTGGAAGGCATAAGGGAAATGGACAAAAAGGTGCTCGGCTACGCTTATGAGCATTATAAAGGGCTGGTTATAGCCGTTAATAAGTGGGACCTTATTGATAAAAAAGAAAGAAAAGCCCTGGAGAAAAAGTATATTGACTATATCAGGGCGAATTTTAAGTTCGCTTCTTTTGTGCCGGTGGTTTTTATATCCGCGAAAAAAAACGAGGGAATCAAAAAGATATTAGATGTTGTATTTTATGTTGAAAATCAGTATAATCTGAGGGTGAAGACGTCCCTGCTCAACAGGGTGTTCCGGGAGGCGATATATAACAGGCCCCCGGCCGGGAAAAAAGGTGTTTTACGCGTCTATTACATGTCGCAGGTGGGGGTCAATCCCCCGTCTTTTGTTCTTTTTGTCAACAAAAAAGATAAATTGCGTTTTAATTATATGAGGTATATCGAGAACGAACTCAGGCGGAATTTCGGTTTTGAGGGCACCCCGCTGAAATTTAAAATTAAGGAAAAAGAAAAGAAGTAACGCACCGGGATGAAAAGCCCGGCATTTAAGCGAGGAGGCATAAATGTTTTTCGCGGTTTTAACAGGGCTCGCGGCTGTTGCTGCGGGGTATATTATAGGCTCCATACCAACAGGTTACCTGGTGGTCAGGGCAATAAAATCAATTGATATAAGGACAATAGGAAGCGGAAACATAGGCGCTACGAACGTAAAAAGAGCGGCCGGAACGGGCTGGTTCTTTTTTGTCCTTGTTTTTGACGCCCTGAAGGGCTTTGTGCCGGTTCTTGTTTTAAGTCTTGTTTACGGGGATATATACCCGCTTATACCGGTTCTTGCCGGGGGCGCGGCCATAGCCGGCCATACATTTACCGTGTTTTTGAAATTTAAAGGGGGCAAAGGCGCAGCCACGGGGCTGGGCGTTTTTCTGGCTCTCGCGCCTTATTCCACCGGCTCGTCGTTGTTTGTCTTTATAATTCTTGTAGCTTTATTCAAATATATTTCACTGGGTTCGATCGTGGGCGCGGCGCTTCTTCCGGCTTTTGTATTTGTTTATGCCGAAG
>CAZHOD010000384.1:0-1923 GCA_964534075.1 uncultured Spirochaetia bacterium | reverse complement strand
TTCATCCTTGCGCTTTTAGGCGTGACAATACCGTTTTTATTTTCCACCACGCGTTCTTTTTTGAACGCGGCTTTGGGATTTATTTTTACGGTCATAACCGCTTTTTTCTATATGGGATTCGTCACCATAGGCATGTCAATCGGCAATGTCGGCGTGCTCCCTCCTCCCCTTGCGGCCTGGATCGCCAACATAGTATTCACCGTTATTGGATTCATAATGCTGATAGGGGTGAAGAAGTAAAGGTGAAAAAATTTAAATTTCAAATAAAAATAATTGCTTGCCGCGTATTGCCGCAAATCTTTCGGGCATCTAATCTACCGAATCGCCCGTTCCGCATATTTGTTTTTTATATTTGATTTTTAATTTGTGTTTTTGATTTTTGCTTTTTGATATTTAATTTCCAATCATCAGTTTAAGTTTGTTTTTATTTCAGGTATTTCACGGGGTTGACCGGTTTTGATTTATACCTTATCTCAAAATAAAGTTCTGCCCCGTAAAAAGACTCCGTATCCCCCACCTCCCCTATTTTTTCCTTCAGCCCGACCTCATCCCCGTTCTTCACCAAAATTTTCGAAAGGTGCGAATAAATGGTAAAATAACCCCCGCCATGGTTTATTATAGCCATTTTCCCGTACCCCTCGAACCAGTCCGCGTACTTTACGGTACCTTTAAAAATGGAATAAACCGGCGAACCGTACTTCGCGTTAATATGCAGGCCGTTGTTGTAAACAATCGACTTAAACTTTGGATGTTTATACTTTCCAAAACCCGCCAATATTTTCCCGCCTGAAACCGGCCACGGAAACTTACCTCTGTAATCCCTGAACGCCTCCGCCGCCTTTTTATCCGTAAGCTCGGCCGTAACTTCGAGCTGCTCCACCAGATTATTGAGTTTTTTCGCGGATTTTTCGAGCTCTTTTACCATTTTCGAACGTTTTTTAATGCTGTTTTTTATATTCTTCAGGAGCACGTACTTGCGCCATTTTTCATTCTTGTAGCGCTCCCATTCTTCCTGCTTTTCTTTTTTTAGTTTTTCAAGCTCCTTTTCATAACTTTCCATGGACTTTTTGTCCTTATCCAATTTTGTAATGAGTTTTTTATATTTTTTTATACGCTCGACATTTTTCCCGCTGAGCACTTTCACAAACTTGTACCTTTCGATAAGCTCCGAAAAACTTCCGGACTTTAAAATGAGCTCAATATATTCGCCCCCCCTTTTTTTATACTGATTTTTGAGTATGGACCTCACCTGCTCTTTTTTTCGCTTTATTTCCTTTTTTGTATCCCTGATACGCTCTTTCAGTTTCCTGAGCCCTTCCTTTACCACCTTTATATTATTATCAAAAACTTCCAGTTCCTTCCTTGTTATATCGAGTTCACGGCTTAATTTATGGATATAGCGCGCAGTAACTTTTTTACGGTATTCCTGTTTTTTTATTTCTTTTCTTTCCCTGTTAATTTTTTTTCTTATTTCTGTCAGTTCTTTTTTTGTTTTATCCAGGTGTTTTTTATAATCCTCTATTTCCTCTTTTATCACTATACCGGACGCGGGCAGCAAAAAAAGCATCAGCCCGGCGGTAAAAAGCGCCGTCTTTCTCATTTTTCTATCCTTCCCTGAGAAAAAAGCGCCCCTAAAAGCCCCAGAATCATACCCGCGCCGACAGAAGCGCCCAGAAACTTAACATGAAAATAAAAAGGCTCGAAAATATAAAAAGAAGTTATATCCAGGCCTATATCCTTTTTTATCTCAAAGGCCAGAAGCTTAACAACGGCATAAAGCACGCCCCACCCCAGGACACCGCCTATAAGCCCGTGTATAATTCCTTCGAAAATAAAAGGCATCCTTATAAAAGTACTTGTCGCGCCCACCATTCTGAATATATATATATCCTGCCTGCGCGCGTAAATGGTAAGTTTTATTAT
>CAZHOD010000383.1:0-1956 GCA_964534075.1 uncultured Spirochaetia bacterium | reverse complement strand
GCTCTCTTCACCACAAGGGGTTCGTACTGGTTTTCCTGAAATCCTCGCTCATATCGTTTTTTGTGCTTTCATTCTTTTTTTTCGCGGGGGAATATCTTTTTAAGCATATATTAAACATAAATTTCGCGTCCTTCAGGATATTCGGCGGAATAGTGATTTTCGCTTTCGCTTACCTTTACATAGTAAGCGGCAGGAAGGCGCTGATTTTAATCAAGGAAAACCTGGATGACCTGGCCTCGGAAATTGCCATACCTTTTATCGCGGGCGTGGGCACGATATCGCTCACAATACTCATCAGCCACAGGCTCAACATATGGCAGGGGCTAATCACGATAGCCTCTGTTTTGATTATCAATTTCCTCATAATAATAGGCCTGAAGCTCATAAGGGACCGAATGCCTTCAAAAAAATTCAAAATATTTTTCGATAAAAACATGCAGGTACTTATGAGAATAATGGGGTTTTTCATAGGCGCCATAGGAATAGACCTTATTATAGCGGGAGTAAAAGCTGCCTTCGGGCTGGAGTGAGCCTTAAAACTGATTCCGGATTTCACATAAAAATAATTGCCCGGCCCAAAGCGGCCGCAAACCGTTTCCTGCGTTGGTTTTAATATTTATATTTGATTTTCCCTTATAACTTATTACTTATTTTCCGGATATAAAAAAAAGCTTCCGCGGGAAAATCCCGCGGAAGTTTTTTTTATTGAGCGGACTTTATTTTATTTTTTCTTTTTCTTAGCTTTTTTCTTGGCTTTCTTTTTTGCTTTCTTCTTTACTGTTTTTTTCTTTTTAGGTTTTTTCTTCGCGTTTTGCTTGTCCCTGATAGACGCCTGCGCGGCCGCCAGCCTCGCTATCGGCACCCTAAAGGGCGAACATGAAACATAACTTAGCCCTGTCCTGTGGCAGAACTCGACAGATGCCGGGTCCCCACCGTGCTCACCGCAAATACCCACCTTAAGATTCGGCCTTGACTCCCTGCCTCTTTCTGTCCCCATACTGACAAGCTGGCCCACTCCGTTCTGGTCCAGTGTCTGGAAGGGGTCCTTCTCAAAAATACCCTTATCAAGGTAAATTTTAATAAACCTGCCCGCGTCATCCCTCGAGAACCCAAAACCGGTCTGCGTAAGGTCATTGGTCCCGAAAGAGAAAAACTCCGCTTCTTTCGCTATTTCATCGGCGGTCAGCGCGGCCCTCGGTATCTCTATCATGGTTCCCACGAGGTATTTCATTTCAACTGCTTTTTCCGTTATAACCTGTTTCGCGACTGTATCTATCACTTTTTTCTGGTTCCTGAATTCCGTTACATTGGTTACAAGGGGCACCATTATTTCCGGCACTATTTCCTTGCCTTTTTTAACCAGGTCAGCCGCGGCTTCTATAATCGCCCTTGTCTGCATCTCGGTTATTTCCGGGTATGTAATACCGAGACGGCATCCCCTGTGCCCGAGCATTGGGTTAAGCTCATGAAGATCCTCTACCTGCGCTAAAAGTTTCTTTTTTTCTTCCAGCCCTTCTGTCTCGCCTTTTGCCTCTTTTCTGGCTATTTCCACCATAAGTTCTTCCCTGTTCGGAAGAAACTCGTGGAGCGGCGGGTCGAGCAGCCTGATTGTAACGGCAAACCCGTCCATAACACTGAACAGTTCGGAAAAATCCTTTCTCTGCATTGGGAGCAGCCTGTCAAGCGCCTCTCGCCTTCCTGCCTCGTCCTTGGCCAGTATCATGGACTGCATATGCGGAAGCCTGCCCTCCTCAAAAAACATATGTTCCGTACGGCAGAGCCCGATGCCCTCCGCTCCGAAACTGACCGCGTTTTTCGCGTCCCTTGAATTTTCCGCGTTTGTCCTTACTTTGAGTTTCCTTGCCTTATCGACCCATACCATAAACTCGCCGAATTCACCTTCCATTTTCGGTTCAACCGTCGGCACTTTTCCTTTTATTACCTTGCCCGTGGTGC
>CAZHOD010000382.1:0-1966 GCA_964534075.1 uncultured Spirochaetia bacterium | reverse complement strand
GGTACAAGTAGTTAATTCCTTACGGATTTGAGGACACTATCGCTGAAAAACTAGGGCGAGGATTGTGGCCGGTGAAGGTGCCTTGAGGGTGGAATTTGTAAATGACATCCCGTTTTATTTCGGCGAGACAATAAAAATTAAAAACGCGCCATATTCCAAAATTGACAACCTGATGAATATACTTTCCAATAAAATAACCGCGTTCCGGGACAGGAACGAACCCAAGGACATTGTCGACATACGGGAAATAGCAAACAACAAAAGGCCGGACTGGAAGGCTGTTTTCGAGGCAGCGGAATCAAAAGCTGCCGGTGTTTTTCCTCCTGTCATAGCGGAAAAAATGGACAATTTCAATCTCGACCTACTTGACTCAATAAAATGGATAAATAAGCCCGAAAAAGCGGTATTTGCCTCGGATATACAGAGGATAATAGATGATATGTTGAAAGTTAAATAACCGGGGCCGTGATCTAATAATTTAAAAATATAAAGGCAAAAAAAATAAAAGGAGGTTGTTATGGCTGTCATATTTCCGGTATGCCCTGTATGCGGAGTGAAACCGGTTGTCGAGGAAAAATCTCCCAGATTATTCGGCGTACTCGGCCATGCTGAAAAAATCATGTGCTCTAACAAACACTGCGGCGCTGTTTTTGAGCAAAAGGGGCCGTCCACGTTCCGGCTTGTGCCTTCGGCGCGTTTTGAAAACATATACGAGGGCATGTCCCTTACACATAAAGAGTGGAAAAGAATAGCGAAGGGCGGTTTTTCTGACGAAGAAAGAGAAATGAAAAAAATTAAAAACGGCGAGCTTCCAAAGCTCGATCCTTCTGAGCTGGACATAATGATTAAAAAGAATGAGGCCGCGCACGCAAAGGGCGCGGTCGAGTATTATGAGGAACGCATGGTCAGGCACCATTCGGGTTCCTATGCCGGGCCGTCCATCCGGGTGGCAAAGGGTGTTTCATGGCGCATGGGAGGGTACAAGGGAAAAAGCACCTCCGCGCCGGAAATAAGGCACATTGATACCGGGGTCATGGTGCTTACGAGCAGGCGTATAATATTTACCGGGGAATATAAATCCTGGTCCATCCCTCTTAAAAAGATAATGAGCGTAAAACAGGCCGGGGACAACATGCTGCAGATAACAAAAGAAGGAAGGTCAAAGGCATTTTACATAACCTGCAACGCGCCTGTCGTGAAAATTTTGATTAAAGCGGCTGTCAGAAATTTATAATCTGCCGAGGCCGTGTGTAACTTAAGGTAACGCGTCAGTTATGGTGGTGCATTTCGGTCTTTGTAGGCGCAACCTTTCAGGTTGCGGTAGTTAAAGGCACGCAGCCATAAAGGCTGCGGTTACAAAAACCATAACACCCCTCCTGTAACTGAGGGGGTACAACTTAAGTGATTTTTTTGTTGACAAAAATTTCGTTATGTTGTATATGCATATATCATAAACAACAAAAGATATAGAGGGAACAAAACGGGCTGAAATCAACCTGAGGTTACTAATCTTATTTTTTCATGGAAATCATAAAACACCTTACGAGGAAAGTATATATTGTAAAAACCATAGAGGGGTTTTTACGGGCTGTAAAAAGCGCGGCGTGCCCGGAAAAAACGGGCGCGCCGCTTAAAACCCGGATGTATCATTCCAAAAAAGCAGGCTGCTGAAAAATTTCTATATCCTCGCGGAGGATAACCCGTGAAATGGTTTTTATTATGCAGGCGGTATTCAGGCAATAATAAAAATAACTTGATATAATTACGGCGCGGGGATATAATATTTTCATATTTAAACCCTTAAATAAGTATTTTTATTCATGAGAATAAAGCCAAGGGGATCTCGGCGTAAGGGAAAAGGCATTAAAAATTTTATTCAATGAAAGGAAATAAATGAAAAGAGAAACTATAATTATGGATGATAAAGGCAACTCTTTTTTTAGGGGGCGGAATAAAACCCGTATAA
>CAZHOD010000381.1:0-1967 GCA_964534075.1 uncultured Spirochaetia bacterium | reverse complement strand
GTAAAGGCTGCGGCTACAAATATGTTTTCTGCGCCCTTCAGCCTAAGCCCCGGCCGGGGCTGATGTTTTTCCGGAAATTCAGAAACTGCCGCCAAGTGCCTAATCAGGCCGCAGAAAAATCCTGAATCAGGAGTATTCCGCGTTTATTTTGACATAATCCACTGAAAGATCGGTTGTAAGGACATAATATTCTTTTTTTCCCGTATTAAGGAGTATATCGTATATAATATTCTTCTTTTTCAATTGTTTGCTGATCCCGGATGAATTAATAATTTTCCCGTTATTTACGGCCGTTATACCGTTGACCTTCACCATTATTTTTTCAGGCGCGACACGTTCGCCCGAAGCGCCTATAATCGAGGGTATCCTTCCCATATTATTCAGCCCGCCGTAAAGGGCTGTTTTAAAAAGAAGGCTGTTCGCCATTTTTTCGGCGGTATTTTTCGCCTGTTTTTCACTCGCCGCTTTATAAACATTTATCCTGACAAATTTCGTGGCCCCTTCCCCGTCCCTGACAATCATTTCAGAGAGTTCCCTGCATATTTCGCCTGTTGCCCGCAGGAATTTTTTATAAAGAATTGATTTTTCCGTTATTGTCACGCCGGAAGCCCCGTTGGCAAGGATAAAAAGCGAATCATTCGGGCTCATATCGCCGTCCACGGTGATTCTGTTAAACGACCCCGCCGCGGAGCGCCTCAGTATTTTTTTTAAAAGCGCGGGCGTAACCCCCGCGTCTGTCGCGATAAAAGCAAGCATAGTCGCCATATCCGGCTTTATCATCCCCGCCCCTTTCGCGACACCGGTTAATTTTATTTTATTCTTTCCCGCCTTTATTGTTTTTACGGATACTTTTTGAAAAGTGTCGGTTGTCAGTATTGACACGGGGAATTTTTTATCACGCGGCGAAAGCTTTCTGATTAAGCGTGGCATGGCATGCACTATTTTTTTAACGGGCAGAGGCACACCTATAACCCCGGTAGAAGCCGCTGCAATCGAGCCTTTTTTTACTCCAAGCAGGAGTTCCGCGGCGCCGGCGGTTTTTTTTGTGTTTTCCTCCCCCCTCTTACCTGTAAAAACATTCGCGTTGCCGCTGTTTACAAGGATACCCTTTATTTTAGATTTCAATATCTTTTTATCGTATTTTATGTGCGAACTTTTCAGCCTGCTGCAGGTAAACAAAGCCGCGGCGCGGCACGGGTACCTGCTGAATATCAAACCCAGGTCATCCCCTCCCTTCTTTTTAACTCCCGAAGAAACACCCGCGCTTATGTATCCACGGGGCAGCGAGTAATCCTCCATTACTCCAGCCCCTCATTTTCATTAAATCCCGCCATAATATTCATATTCTGCACTGCCTGCCCCGACGCGCCTTTCACAAGGTTGTCTATGGCGGATATTACAATCAATGTCCTGCTTTCCCTTACTCCGTCTATGGAAACATCACAAAAATTTGTGTTCCGGACATTATGCAGATTAACCGTTTCTCTAACTCTTATAAAAGGGTCGTTTTTATAATATTCCGCGTATACTTTTTCCGCCTTTTTTATGTCAATCCACTTTTTCAGTTTGATGTACATAACGCTCAGTATACCCCTGTCGAGCGCCGTAATCTGGGGCGTGAAAATTATCCCGGGCGTTTTTCCTGCCACGCCCTTTAAAACCTCCTCGATCTCCGCCAGGTGCCTGTGTTTTCTCCCGTACTTATAAGGGATAATATTCTCGCTTATATTTATATACTGTGAAAGTGGTGAAGGGGCTGCCCCTGCTCCGGATATTCCTGTTTTACAGTCGGCTATTACCGAATCAACACTGAACGCAGCAGCCGCCGGAATAATCCCTAATAATACAGATGTAGCGTAGCACCCCGGATTCGCCACTAAATCCGCCTTTTTTATCTTCCCCCGGTTAAGCATCGGCAGCCCGTATACCGCCTTTTTCAGCAGCGCCGGGTATTTATGGGCGGCCTT
>CAZHOD010000380.1:0-1970 GCA_964534075.1 uncultured Spirochaetia bacterium | reverse complement strand
GTCCTTTTTTATCAGGGCGCGCAGTATTGCCACCGTCTGCCTGTACCTTCCGTTTTTATAAGTGTTTTCGGCGTTTTGTTCCGCCTGTTTCTGTTCCTTTACGTTTTTCGGCACCTTTACCACGGGCAGTTTTTTCATGACCTTACATGAAGCGGCCAGTAAAAGGGCTGCTGCGGCAAAAACCATAAATTTTTTCATTTTTCACCTTTTCCAATTTTTCTGAAAAGCCGGTTTATTATGCCGGCTGATTTTTTCCAGCTAAAATTTGTTTTCAAAGTTTTTTCTCCGTTTTTTATTATTTTTGCCCTGAGCCGGCTGTCTTTAATCAGCTTTATTACGCCCCGGGCGAAACTGTCCGGCGTTTTGCCTATAATAAGGTTCCTGCCGTTTTTACCGTAAACACCTTTTGACGCGAAAGGCGTCGACACAACAGGCACCCTGTTTGCCCATGACTGCAGGATTTTATTCTGCCTCCCGGCTCCGTACCTTACCGGCACCACGCTTACATCCCATTTTTTTATTATCTTACCAGCGTCCGGGACGTATCCCCTGACCTTTACGTTTTTGTCCTCCCTGAGGCGCGAGAACCTGTTTTTCCTGTCGCCGAGCACCTCCAGCCTTATATTTTTATCAAATCTTTTTAGTTTTTTCCAGGTATTTTTATAAAAATAATCGAGCCCGTCGGCGTTCGGGGCGTATTCCAGGTTTCCGAAAAAACCTATTACTTTCTTTTTCTGTAGTTTTCCCCTTTTCCGGCCGGCGGGATCGTAACCACCGTTGGGTACGGTAACGACATTTTTTCCGCCCAAAAAAGCGGCGTCCTGCTCGAAATTTACCGTCACGAAATCGAAAATACGGGGCATCTTTTTTTCACAGGCAAGCACTTTTCCGGAATCCAGCAGGTTGTATATCCGGCGCGGGGACATTTTTTCGAATTCACGCCCCCGGCTCATATAAAGCGCGAGTGAATCTACAAGGTCTATTATTTTCGGGAGGTTACTTCCCTCCGCGTACTGAGCCATCCTGAGCCTGTAAACAAATATCCCGTCGAATTTCCCCCGGTTTAAAACTTTTCGCGCTGTTTTTCGCATGGCTTTGCTTTTATAGGCCGCGATGTTAAGCGGGGTTTTCGAAAACGCGCCTATTAATATATTCATATAAATGCGCTTTTTCGATATTTCCACGGTAAAAATATCCCGGCAATATTTTTTAAGCTTTCTTTCATATTTTTTCTCGTCTTTACCCGCGAAACTTACAAGTGTAATATCGTTCTTCACGGAAAGTTCCTTTATAAAATTAAATATCCTGACCCTGTCCCCGTCATGGGGAGGGTACGGAAAAACCGGGCTCAGCACAAGCAGTTTCATTTCAACTCTCCTTTTACCGCGTTGTAGTTTTTAACCGCGGTTTTGTTTTTCGGGTCGATCCTCACCGCTTTTTCAAAACACTTTAAAGCTTCTCTTTTTTCTCCTTTATTAAAATAGGCCACGCCGAGGTTGTTATACGCCTCGGGAAATTCCGGTTTTATCTCCAGGGCGCGCCCGCTTATTTCCACGGCTTTATTGTACTGCCCCGTCTGGTTGTATATCCCCGCGAGGTTGGAATAAGCCTCCGCCATTTCAGGGTCCTCTTTTATGGCTTTATTATAAAGCCTGACGGCTTTTTTGTAGTTTTTCGTCATGGCGTACAGTATCCCCATGTGTACTATCGCCTGCGGTTTCGTCCTGGACGTGGCTGTTTCAACCGCCCTTTTTAAATATTTTTCCGCCTTTTCATAATTACCGGCCGACCTGAAAGCCTGCCCTGTTTCCATAAACGCGCTCGAGTAATTAGAAACGCATATTTTTGTTGTGGTATTCATATAAAGCCTCTCCGCAAATACGCCGCGCATGGATATTTTTTTTAAGTTTGCCTCGGCTTCCGCGAGAGACTTTTTCAGGTCATAGGAAAGCCTCATGACAAGCCCGGCG
>CAZHOD010000379.1:0-1981 GCA_964534075.1 uncultured Spirochaetia bacterium | reverse complement strand
AATTTTAAGATTATGTACATTTATTTTTGTTTTGATTTTTTAGTTTTTTTCTTTTTCTTTTTCTTTTTTCCGGATTTTTTAACCGGGGGAAGCTGGGAAAAATTCTGCATATCCGTAGCCCTGATAAAATCCTGCACCATATTCAGGGCCGCGGGGTCGGTATACTGTTTGGGAGGAGTTTTCATAAAATAAGCGCTCGGCCCCTCAAGAACCCCGCCTATGGACCTGTCGAGGGCTATTTTGGCGCAGCGGATGGCGTCTATTATAACCCCGGCGCTGTTTGGCGAGTCCCAGACCTCCAGTTTGCATTCCAGGTTCAGAGGCACTTCGCCGAAGTTATGGCCCTCCATCCGTATATAACACCATTTTCTGTCCTTGAGCCACGGAATATGATCCGACGGGCCCACGTGTACGTTTTCCTTGTCATCTATTGTATTGGCAAACTGCGACAGTACTGAGTTTGTTTTTGATATTTTTTTGGAGTCCAGCCTTTCTCTTTCGAGCATGTTCATAAAATCCATGTTGCCGCCGAAGTTCAGCTGGTAGGTTCTTAGTATTTTAACACCCCTGTCGCCGAACAGCCTGGTAAGAACCCTGTGTACTATTGTCGCGCCGACCTGTGATTTAATATCATCGCCTATTATGGGGAGTTTGGCCTTTTTAAATTTTTCCTGCCAGGGTTTTTCAGAGGCTATGAATACCGGTATGGCGTTTATAAAAGCGCACTTTGCTTTCAGCGCCTCCCTGGCGTAAAACCTTGTCGCTTTTTCCGAGCCCACGGGAAGATAGCTGACCAAAACGTCCGCCCCGGTTTTTTTAAGTACTGACGCCACGCTTACCGGCATGCGCGGGGATTTTTTTATTATGGCCCTGTAATATTTCCCTATACCATCGAGCGTGCGGCCCCTCTGCACGGTAATCCCGGTTTTTTTTACTTTCGCGAACTCTATGGTATTGTTGGGGAAAGCTTCGAGCGCGTCTTTGGCGTCTTTGCCCACC
The DNA here is from genome assembly GCA_964534075.1 of uncultured Spirochaetia bacterium. GTDB lineage: Bacteria > Oederibacteriota > PGYV01 > PGYV01 > CAYTNY01 > CAZHOD01. Next base: position 982 of record CAZHOD010000379.1, on the reverse strand, counting down.
TTGTTTTTATCGACGTCAAAGGCGGCCACCAGTTCTATGTCTTTTATCCTGTAGCCGCCCAGGTTTGGGTTCATGAGCCCCGGGACAAAAACATCGTCCGGTATGTTCTTGTAGTATTCCAGACCCTGCATCAGCGACCACGCACAGTTTCCCGTACCCGCTATTGCTATTTTGATTTTCTTTTCCATTTTTACAGAACCTCCTTGCGCCCTTTAAGTTATTGTATTTTTTTTGTTTCCTTTTTTACATGTAAAAATCTCTGCGCGGACGTAATAAATGACAGCGCCGCGATTAAAACCATGGCGTAAAAAAGCATGCCGGCCATAAGCCCTATAATAAGGACTATTACGCGTTCCGTCCTTGTAAAAATACCGGTTTCGCAGTCTATTTTCAGCCCGCCGGCCCTGGCCCTCAAATAGCTTACCAGGAAAGAAAGGAACATAACACAGAAGGCGGCTATTACAGCTTCGGGATAAGGGGAAATATAAGTGTAATGAATTATGACCCCGAGGTAAAGCGCGCCTTCGGAGAGCCGGTCCACTGTGGAGTCCAGGAACCCGCCGAATTTCGATTTTATATTAAGTTCCCTGGCGAGCATCCCGTCCAGCATGTCAAATAAACCCGCGGCTATTATGAGCGCCCCGGCTGTTATAAACCACCCCTTTACGATGAAATAAGCCGCGGTTATATTTATGAGGAAACCCGTCCATGTTATTATGTCCGGTGTTACCCGCAAAAATTTTAAAAGAACGAGTACGGGTTTTAATACCGCGTTTTTAAAGCTTTTGAATTTATCCAGCGTTCCCATACAGGCAAAAAAATCTCCTTTAAATTATATTATTGAGAATAACAAACAACCCAAAAGAAAACATTTATTTATACCACCTGAAAAAACGTTTGTCAACGGCAAAATCAGCCCATTTGTAAGTAACGCCTCAGAAGGTGTGAAAAAATTGGGTTTTCCAAGCATATTTCTACTGCG
>CAZHOD010000378.1:0-2002 GCA_964534075.1 uncultured Spirochaetia bacterium | reverse complement strand
ACTGTAAAAGGCACACACATATAATTATCATAAACAGGATCAGGATTTGCCCAGATATTATAATCTCTAACCGGAACTACCGCGTAATATGTTCCCAGAGTATAGCTTGAAGGAACTGTCATATAAATATTTGAATCAATATCGCTTGACGGATACCAATCGCCTGTTGATTTTTGTTGTCCCTGCCTTCCTCCATCAACAGAAGCCGTTAGCACATTTATACCGTCCTCGGAAACTAAAATATCCTGGCCCTCTGTTCCCGCGGCACGCGGTGAGCATTCATCGGAAATCTGCGCGTAATAAGAAGCCTGTCCCCAGTCGTTTACATAATATTCAAATGAAATGGTAATGTTTTCCCCCGGAGATACTGTTTGCGGCATAACCTGAAGGTTTCTGATATCAGCGCCGAATAAAAATAAAGGTAACAAAAACGAAAAAATAGCAACCATAATCGACTTTCTCATAAGGCACCCCCGGAAATAAATTCATATTTTTGTGATTTGAAATTATGGTATTTGGATATGGATATCCCGGAATATTCTGAAGTGTTTGTAAATAAAGTTTCCATTTCCCCCACCGTCCCGGAACTTTATTTATCTCCCCCGCCTGCCGGAAATGATAAGTATCTCTCAGGAGATATGTTATTATTTAAAACATACACATAAAACGCGGAAAAGTCAAGTTTTTTTAAGCGGGTAAAAATCCGGGGTAAAAATCCGTGAGATTCATGATAACAGATTTTTGCGGCGCCCGTCCGTCTCATTTGAAAATCTCCTTGTAGTTATCCCTGACAATCCTCCTGTACTCTTTGTTCCCCGCTATCTCATTGCACAGCTCGCACATAAAAGTATACTTTTTATTTTCGTCAAGTATGTTTTCTTTGTAATTCAAAACCTGCCTCAGCCCGGCCGCGCCGTAATTAGCCAGTATTTTAAAGATCTCATCCCTGCCGGCCCGCTCAATAACGCCATTTAAGCTCTCCTTTGACAGGTCACCTGTTAAATAATAATCCAAAAAACCGTTCCCGTTGCCCGAGCAGACCCTTACCTTAAAATCCGGCTCCACCCAGAGATAACCGACTCCGCCCGGGCCCAGGCAGGCCATGGTTTTTTCAATTTTTTTAAGTTCCACTTCGTTATCGGGAAGTTCCCGCCATGAGGGCCTTGTGGGTTTCCATATACCGAATTTTACTTTTTGGCCGTTTATCAGAATATACTTTCCCCTTATTTCGGCCCTTAACCCGTTTTGTTTGAGTTTTCCCGCGAAATCCCGGTACAATTTCATAATTTCATCCCTGTCATAATAACACGAGCCTATTGTAAGCGATGAAAACCGGAAAAATTTACCGTATTCAACTGTAAAACGAACCACCCAATCAAGCGGAATTTTCTTCCCGTGATAAGGATCAATTGATATTCTGAAACCCGATGTATAATTTACGGATTTTAATTCCCGGAAAAAACAAGCGCTTTGCTCCGCGCTTTTACCTATATAACAGTTTGTAGGGGGTTTGTTTACCCTTATTGCCAATTTTTTGGCGTGCGGAATTATCCCGGGCATAAACTCCGGGTACATTGTAATTTCACCGCCGGTAAACTGGATTGAGTTGAGCCCGATTTCTTTGGATTTATAAAGAAGCTTTATCGCCTTTTTAATATCCATTCTGTTTTGAAGGTTATGTTTATTAAAATCAATGTTGCAGTGCGGGCACATACCCGTGCAGTTGTAGGTGGGGACAAAAACAATCCCTTTTGGTGTATATTTTTCGCGGAAACCTCCGCGGACAACCGTATTTACTGAAGTTTTTAATTTCTGCATTTTAAATTTTCAATTTTAAATTAACTCACACCTTCTCATAAGGGTCAAAAAGCTTGTGGTACTCATCGAGTATGGACCTGTCCGTCATCGACGCGATATAATCGCATATAACCCTTTTAAGGGAATCATTTTTAAGCCTTTTTGAGATTTCCCGGGATGAGATACCTAAAAAACAGCCATCTTC
>CAZHOD010000377.1:0-2003 GCA_964534075.1 uncultured Spirochaetia bacterium | reverse complement strand
CATTTGGGGGACGCTTACCTTAAGCTGGGGGAATACGGAAAAGCCGAAAAGTATTTTAAAAAAGCGGTGTCCATGGAGTCCGGCCGCAGGGAAATAATAAAAAACAAAATGAAGGAGATAAAAAACAGGAAATGATAGCCCTGGCCCCGGCAAAGGTAAACCTTACCCTTGAAATCCTGTCAAAAGACAAAGACGGTTATCATTATATCAGGTCATTATTCGATCCGGTTTCCCTGTACGACATAATAGAGGTGAAGCCGTTAAAGCCGGGCCGTATAATTGTAAAGGACGTCAGGGCAAAGCTCGGGATAAAAAGCGCCGATAATATTGTTTATAAGGCGGCGCGCCTGCTCAAAAAAGAATTCGCGGTTAAAAAAGGCGCTTCAATAAGAGTGCATAAATATATACCGGACGGCGCCGGGCTGGGAGGAGGAAGCAGCGACGCCGCGGCGGTAATAAAATCCCTGGTAAAAATATGGGGCATAAAAGGCCCCGCGGGTAAAATAAGAAAAGCGGCGTTTAAGGCCGGAGCTGACGTGCCTTTTTTTATTAAGGGAAAGCCCGCTGTCGTAAGCGGAAAGGGAGAAATCATAAAGCCGGTAAAAAGGAAAAAAAAAGGATGGTATGTAATTGTCTGCCCGGACATCAAGGTTCCGACCGGGGAGGCGTACGGGTTATTTGATAAAAGCAGGGGGGAAAGGGTGTTGAAAAATGAAACAGCGCGCGTGGTAAAATATATGGAGGGAAGGGTTAAAAATCTTGCAAAAAGAGGAAATATTGTGTATAATTCATTTGAAACAGTAATCATAAATAGACATACAAAAGTGGCGCGTGTAAAGAAAGAACTTTCTGTATGCGGGCCTGAAATTGTTTCACTTAGCGGAAGCGGAGCGGCAGTTTTCGCGTTATTTGAAAACAGGGGAAAAGCGTATGGATGTTACAGGCGAATGGCCGGAAAATTCGGGGCTTATTTCCGGTGCCTGTGCCATTCTATCTAAAGCATCGGAGGATGGTTTATGAACATTACGGAAGTAAAAGTCTTCCCCAGGAGCGCTGTGGAGGCCGACGGCCAGAAGCTTAAGGCCTACGCCAGTATTACCTTTGACGGGTCTTTTGTCGTACGGGGCCTTAAGGTTATTAACGGCAAAAAAGGGTTTTTTGTTGTTATGCCGAGCAGGAAACTGTTGGACGGTACTTTTAAGGACATAGCGCATCCTCTTAATAATGAGTTGAGGAAGACTATCGAGCAGAGGGTCCTTGATAAATTTCACAACACGACTCAGTCGAGTGAAACAAGGGCACAGTAAGGTTTCCGGTATTTAATCCGGTTTTAATGTTTGTGTTACGGATACACAGCCGGGTACCAAAATGGGGTGTAGCCAAGCGGTAAGGCACAGGGTTTTGGTCCCTGCATGCGGTGGTTCGAATCCACCCGCCCCAGCCACCACGTAGTCAAAAGCGGAAATGGTTATGGCGTGGCGGGCCGAAAGCCGGTTCAGGAAAGCTATAGGCGTGTGAAGGCAACTTGGGGAATTGATACGAGGCCAGGGTATACGATATTTTTATCTTCAACCGGAGTTTCATTCTACAAAAAACCATTTTATATAACGAGGGTTTTCTATTGGTAATATATCCGGATTATTTGCATTTTCAAAAATCATATACATCGACAGCAGGCGGGCCTGTGCCTGCCTGCCGACCTGTCCTCCGAAGCCTGAAAGGCGGAGGTGGAAGCCTTGGCGCAGGTTGGTGTCCGCCCGAAAACAAAAACACAAAAACCGGATAACAAAGACAAAATGTAATTGTAGGGGCGGACCCATGTGTCCGCCCTTTGCGTTGCGGGCCGACATACAAGTCGGCCCCTACAGGAACATCTGATTATTCGTTTTTTGCAGGGGGCGCCTGCCCTGTCCAGTTGTCCCTACGAAAACAAAACTCCTTCCCGTCGCCTGTCCGCCGACTTGTCCGCCATAGCCTGAAAGGCGGAGGTGGAAGCCTTGGCG
>CAZHOD010000376.1:0-2016 GCA_964534075.1 uncultured Spirochaetia bacterium | reverse complement strand
GGACACCCGGCCTGTCCGATAAATCCGTGTTGTTCAAAAAGGGGCGCGGCCTTACAAAGAAAGAATTTTGTATTTTTAACGCGCGCCGCCGCAAAATACCGGAAGAGGGCTGTTGATTATTTAATTGAAAAAACCGTCAATAAATTATATAATTCAATAAAGGTTTTCAAATAAACCGGGGGTGGAACATGCCCGATAAATACGGTTACATAAATAAAAAAGGCGAAGAAGTTATAAAACCGGAATTCGACGAAGCTCATCCTTTTATTGAAGGGCTTGCCAGGGTAAAAAAAGACGGCAAATACGGATTTATAAATAAAAAGGGCGAATTCGCAGTAGAGCCTTCTTACGAAAATGCCTATGATTTTGTGGACGGGCTGGGAATGGCTGTTGTGGAAACAGGCAAAGGGGGCAGGAGCGAATATATCGATAAAAAGGGAAAAACCGTAAAAAAGCCAAAATTCAAAGATTCAGTCCTTTACCCGGGCGGCCTTGTGGCGGTTAAAGTAGGAGAAAAATGGGGTTACGCCGACAGGATGACTGACATAGCCATAATACCGGAGTTTGACCGCGCCATGAGTTTTCGGGACGGAATGGCCGCGGTGAAGATAATGGGCAAGTGGGGGTATATAAATAAAAAAGGCGAAGTCGTGATTAATATGCGTTTTGACACGGCTTTGTCCTTTAACGAAGGGCAGGCCGCGGTAAAAGAGGGTTCGCGCTGGGGGTATATAGACAAAAAGGGCAGGGATGTAACCGATTATGAGTATGATTATGCCAGGAGTTTTCATGACGGGCTCGCCGCGGTTATGAAAAAACGGAAATGGGGCTACATAGACAAAAAAGGGAAGCCGGCGCTGGAGATAAAATTTAAAGAAGCGGGGGATTTCGGCGGAGGCATGGCTCCGGTTGTGTTTTAAAAAGAAAAAATAAAAAAGTTCAGGGGGTGTTGTATGAAAATCGGAAACAAGGCCAGGGTTAAGAGCCTCGATTATTTTACTGATTCCGAAACAGGAGAGCCGATAAAAAGGCCCCAAAAATTCAAAAATAAAACCGGCACCATAATAGATATTAATTTGGGGATTTTTAAGCTGGAGTTTGACAAAGGCGGGATCGAGTATTTTGACGGAAGGGAGCTCGAATTTGCCGAACCATTAAAGACAGTCAAAGTGGACTGGGTATTTGTCTCGTGGCAGAGGAACGGCAAATCGATTTTCGGTACAGAGGACGAGACAAAGTATTTTACCGGGGATTTCAGAAGAGGTGTGCATTTTAAGGGAAATGTTGAGCTGGATGAAGAGGAAATAAGGAGGGTAAAAGAAGGGCTTGAAAACGGGATCCGCCCGGTATTTGACCTGCATATTGTCGAAGGAGACAGGAGAAAAAACAGGAGGTAGGGAAAAGGTTAAGGTTTAAAAGTGAAAAATTAAAATATTCGCCCGGGTTTTGCTAAAATCCGGTAAAAAGCCCCCCAATTTTATTCTTGAAAAACCCGTTTATTACATATATAATATATTGACTTACAAAGGAAAAAACGTATATTAAATACAACAGCAACGGCTTTTAATTGAGTTTTGAATTATGCATTTTGCATTTGAGGAGCCCCCTTAGCTCAGTGGATATCAGCCAAAGGCTGATATAATGAGAGGTGGGAAGAACTTATTTATAGGCCGCATCCTTTAGGATGCGGGGGCATTATAGAGCACGCTCTATTTGTGGAGGCATGATAGAGGCCGAGATAATGCCTCAAAAAGTTGAGGAGCCCCCTTAGCTCAGTGGATAGAGCAGAGGTTTCCTAAACCTCGTGCGCATGTTCGATTCATGCAGGGGGCACCAGAAAAATCAGCTTTGCTGATTTTTCTGAGCAGGTGAAAGGTGAGCAAACGACAGGGGAACAGGCAGGAAAAGATAGAAAATGATAACCGGAAAAATACAAGAAACAGTAACGCCTCAGTTATGGCGGCGCATTTCGGTCTTTGTAGGCGCAACCTTTCAGGTTGCGGTAGTTAAAGGCAC
>CAZHOD010000375.1:0-2024 GCA_964534075.1 uncultured Spirochaetia bacterium | reverse complement strand
AAAAAAAGAATAGTGGACTTTTTCAGGTTCGGAAATAAAAAGGATGAGAGAGACCAGTTTAACCTCGACCTTAATATTTATATAAAGAAACCCGGGCGGGAGGACGGCAAATATAATTCGCCCATGATTATTCTCACAAGGAAAAAAGCAAAGAAGCTCAAAAATGAAATATCGAACGCGCTTTCGGGCAATAAGGAATATGTGAGGATTAATATAACGGGCGAACTTAACCCGGATAAGGAAAACGCGAAAGATTACAGTTTTATCGCGCTTGAGGAGATGAAGGCGCCGGATGAGGAATAAAACAACCGAAAAATTAAAAAGGATCGATAAAAACAAAAAGGCCGGGGGTATGTTCTCCGCTTTTTGCAGGCTAAAATACGGTGATGTGTGGGAGGATAAAGAAAAGGGGCACAGGGTGGGGGTGCTGGACGCGGCCTCGGCTCCGGATGTCAGGAAAATTATGGGCAAAGAAAAGGCCGGGCTTGTAATAAATGACCCGCCTTATAATGTGGCCGTGGGCAGCGCGAACACAAAAAGCCTTTCTAAAATAAATATCGAAAAATACCTTGAATTTTCAAAAAAATGGGTCAAAAACGCGGTTTTATTTACTAAAAAAAATTCGCATATTTATGCCTGGATAGGCGCGGATTATAAGGACGGTTTCCAGCCGCTTCCTGATTTTATGGTTATGATGAGGGGAATAAAGGAGGTCAGGCCGAGGAATTTTATTACAATGAGGAACCAGCGGGGGTTCGGCACACAGAAAAACTGGATGTGGGTCAGGCAGGAGCTGTTGCATTACATAAAAGGCAGCCCTGATTTTAAGGTGGCCTATACCGAAATTCCCAAAATATTGAAAGGGTATTACAAAAAGGTAAACGGGAAGGTAACAGGAAATGAGGAAAGGGGAAAATCTTCGTTCATAAGGCCGGGTAATGTGTGGGTGGATATTCAGCAGGTTTTTTACAGGATGGAGGAAAATGTCCCGGGATGTTACGCGCAGAAACCTTTAAAGGCAATAGAAAGGATAATGGAAACTTCTGCCGGAAAAAATGAAATAACGGCTGATTTTTTCGCGCATTCAGGGACAACCCTGATTGCCGGGGAAAAAGCCGGCAAAAAAGTTTATACATTCGATAATGACCCGGTGTTCGCCGAAATAACCATAAGAAGGCTGGAGCATTACAGGAAAACAGGCAAAACCGGATGGCAGTGGAACTCGCCGTTTCCCGGGCCGGAATGATTTGACATAAGGGTTCGTTCCGGTGTATAAGTATATATAGGAGGAAATTTCATGAAAAAAATAGAGGCGTTTATAATAATCCTTATAATAGCGGATTTTTTGCTAATTCTCTGGGGGCAGAGGTATTTCAGCGAAGAACGCCTTTACAGGGATGGTATCTCTCCGGATAAAATTGAAAAAATTATGGAAGAAATAAAGGAAGAGCACAGGGAAATCCCTCTTTCCACGCCGGAAGATACGGATTTCAGGGCGCTTAAAAAAGGGGGAAGCCTAAAAAAAAACTTTCCGGAGCGAAAGACCCCCTTTCATTTTCATTAAAAAGCGACCCTGTTATCGAACGCTCCGCGGGAATGAAGGTTTTGGATGTATGCTGCCCGGGCGGGCTGGCAAAAAGTTTTTATACCGCGGAAATGCCCTGGCCTTTTATATTATATGAATTTGAGGAAAATGTCCCCACTGTCACTCTTTTTGAGATAAACGAGGAAAAAAAGGAAGGGCTTTTTGAAATAGTTATTATGGATAAAGGCGTAAAAAAAAGCGCCATAAAAGCGGTAGAAGTCACTGTTTTTGTGGAGCTTCTGAAAAAATACATGCCGGGCTATAAATGGAAAGGAAGTATAAGAAAGGAAATGTGATTTATTAAACACACAAATGGACAAAATATAAGATATAAGTGGCAACTGAAAAAGCTGCCGCCCGGTAACGCCTCAGTTATGGTGGCGTATTTCGGTCTTTGTAGGCGCAACCTTTCAGGTTGCGGTAGTTAAAGGCACGCAGC
>CAZHOD010000374.1:0-2037 GCA_964534075.1 uncultured Spirochaetia bacterium | reverse complement strand
AGTCGATTCCGCGGCGATTCAGGACGGCTACCGGCTTTATCTGCACCATATTTTTTTTACTAAAAGCGGGAAGTGGGCGGTTGTGCAGCAGGGCATGAACAGTTCGTCCCGGTACGCGAGGCGTTACCACTGGATTTCGGACAATGTCATGGATTTTGCCGACGAGCCGCACAGCGGCATCGCGGGGCAAAGGAAAGAAAAAAACGCGCTTAATATGACAGCGAAGAAAAGCGCCGGGGCAAGGAGCGCGGCGCTCGAATTTTCAAAAACCGGCCCGGCAAAAGCCCTGAAGGAAGTCAGGATAATAAGGGAAATCACACTGCCCGCGAGGCATCAAATCATCAAAAGGGACATTTTTCCTCGGAATTTCGAAAAAACCCTTATTTCGGCATATGAGTCGCAGTCAAAAAGTTTTGAGGACCTTCTGCTTGTAAAGGGCTTGGGGCCGAAGTCACTAAGGGCGCTTGCTCTTATAGCGGAGCTTGTATATAAAAGGGAAGTGTCGTACGATGACCCCGTGACTTACAGCTTTGCCCACGGGGGAAAAGACGGGACACCGTTCCCAGTGGACAGAAAGGTTTATGACTCAAATATAGATTTTTTGCGGGATATTGTGAATTCCTCAAAGGCCGGGTATTCCGAAAAAAACAGGATGTTTAAAAGGCTGAGCAAATTCGGCGCCGGGGAAAACTCCGGGTGAAAAAGCCTTGAAACTGCATTGTTTTAGTGATAATATTTAAATCACTAAAACAGAAAGCAGTGAAAACGGAAAAATTGTTGTTACAGTATACAGCCTGCAGTTTAAAGTTTGCGGTTTATACGTCGGGGCGTGGCGCAGAAGGCTAGCGCACTCGCTTGGGGTGCGAGAGGTCGCCCGTTCAAATCGGGTCGCCCCGACCAATAAATCAGTGAAAATGAGAGCATAGTGGTGTGGCCCTCGGGTGTGACAGAGACAGGAAGCAGGAGAACAAAAAAGGCGAGATTGCGGGCAACTGATCAAATGTTCAAAGAAAAACAGATTCGCTGTTTTTTAGCGCCCTGTTAGTTCATGAAAAATGTATATAAAAACATGAAATAAGCGGGTTAAAGCCGTATGTTCATGTTATAATATTCAGGTATGGATTATAAATTATTAATGGACAGGATGATAGAGCGCCAGATAAAGGCCCGAGGGGTAAAGGACGAAAAAGTGCTTGAAGCAGTCAGAAAATACCCCAGGCACGAATTTGTCAGTAAAGAGGACAGACAGTACGCTTATGATGACAGCCCTGTGCCAATAGGCCATGGGCAGACAATATCCCAGCCCTATATTGTCGCTTATATGACAGAGCAGCTGGAAGTAAAAAAGGGTATGAAGGTACTGGAAGTCGGGACCGGCTCGGGATACCAGGCGGCAATTCTTTCATACCCGGCAAAAGAGGTTTATTCAATAGAAAGGATAAGCCCTATAAACGAAAGGGCTAAGGAGATTTTTGAAAGAGCCGGTATAGACAACGTGAAGCTGGGTGTGGGCGACGGGAGCGAGGGATGGCCAGAACACGCGCCTTATCACAGGATAATTTTTACCGGGGCAATGCCGGGCATACCCGAAGCAGTCGAGTCCCAGCTCGATAAGGAAGACGGTATCATAATAGCGCCTGTTGGCGGAAGCCTCGGCCAGAGGATTGAGAAAATACGTTATGTAAAAGGAAAAAGAAGTGTTGAAGATAAAATAGGATGTGTTTTTGTCTCAATTTACGGGAAATACGGATTCTGATACAATTGGACAAATGGACAAGATATAAGATATAAGTTAAGTAATAAAACATAAATAAAAACAAAAAGTAAAAGCAGGAAAGAAGCAGGATCAGAAAAATTTGAAATTTGAGATCTGAAATTCGGAATTTGATAAGTCGGGGCGTAGCGCAGCGGCTAGCGCGCCTGCTTCGGGAGCAGGAGGTCGCAGGTTCAATCCCTGTCGCCCCGACCAAAATTCGCTTTGCGAATTTTGGTCAGAGCAGTCGAGCAGTCGAGCAGTCGAGCAGGAGAGCAGGAGAG
>CAZHOD010000373.1:0-2050 GCA_964534075.1 uncultured Spirochaetia bacterium | reverse complement strand
TCCCAAGTATTTTAAGCTTTGCCAAGTGTATACGATGTCTATCCTTATTCCCATACAACCGGGGAAAAAATATTGACATCAACTTATTTAACTGTTAGAATAATTTAAAACTTTTTCCCGTAATACGGAAAATACGCGGTACTATATGTTTTCTTTATACTATTTTAAGACGGAGGAAACTTTGAAAAATAAACAATTTATAAGAATATCATTCTCAATATTTATCAGCATATTCATAATTTTTGCCGGTTGCGCCGGAAAAAAACAGACAAAAAAACAGCTCGCTAAGCAGGGGCTTTTAAACAGTTTCGAAACCCTTCCCTCAGACAAGGAAATAGGCGATTTTGAGCTGGAAACAAACGGTTATGTAAAACTAAAACAGTATAAAAAATACGCTTCAAAAGGCCGCCATTCATGTATGGCTGTTTTTACGGTCTCCTCCGACTTCCTTTCAGAAGAAAAGGCGGCAGAAGCGGACTCGTGGATCGCCCCGGTTAAAATGAGCATCCGGACCCTGACAAAACTAAAAGTTACCGACTGGTCGCCCTACAGGGGTTTCGGCGTGGATATATACGTTCCCGATAAAAAAACAAGGACATTTTACGCTAAAATAACCGACGTAAACGGTAAAGAGCATACGTATGAAAACCCCATAAAACCCGGCAAAAACAGGCTTAAAATGAAACTGGAAGAGGCAGCGGCGTCACGCCTGGACACAACAAATATTGTTTCCCTTTCATTTTACCTGGATACAAAAGGCGAAAACAAAGACGTAACACTTTTTATGGATAATATAAGGCTCATACCGTAACGAAAATGAAAATTTATACCGGCATCATACTCGAGCTTTTAAGGGCCAAACAATGGGCCAAAAACCTTCTTATATTCGGCGCTATTATATTCGCCGGAAAGCTGCTCGACCCCCTGTCTTTGGGCAAGGTAATTATAGGATTTTTCCTTTTCTCGTTCGCGGCAAGCGCCCTTTATATTTTTAACGATATAAAGGATTATAAAGAAGACCGGGTCCATCCCGCAAAAAAATCCCGGCCCATTGCGTCCGGGGCTGTAACAACAAACTTCGCCGCCGGAACTTCTGTTTTACTCCTGATCATATCCCTTTCCGGAGCCTTCCTTATAGACAGGGAATTCTTTTTTGTACTGCTCGCCTACTCGCTACTTTCTTTTTTTTACAGTTTAAAGCTGAAACACGTGGTAATACTGGATATTTTTATCGTTTCCGCGGGTTTTGTATTGAGGGCCATATCCGGCGCTTATATTATAAGCGTTGAAATATCCGAATGGCTGCTTATATGCACGTCCCTTCTGGCCCTTTTCGTTATAATGGGCAAGCGGCGGTACGAAATCGAAACTCTCTCCAACGCTTCAAAGCACAGAAAAATACTGGATGAATATTCGGTTTCCATGCTCGACCAGATGATTTCCGTGGTTACGGCGGCTACTGTTATCGCCTATTCTTTTTATACTTTCCTTTCCAAAACAGCGGGACAGCACGGGCTTTTAATGCTTACCATCCCTTTTGTACTTTACGGCATATTCAGGTACCTTTACCTTATACATAAAAAAAAGCTGGGGGGCGCGCCGGAAACAATATTTTTAAAGGATTTACCCACAATCATCAACATACTTTTATGGACGGCATCCTCGGTATTTATCGTCTATTTTATTAAATGATAACCTGCGTCAGCCTCAACCCTACAACAGATTTAACACTTAATATCCCTTTTTTTAAACGGAACCGGGTCCTAAGGATCCCGGATGTTTTTTCATACCCCGGAGGAAAACCCACCAATACCGCGAGGGCGCTTTCCACACTCGGGAACAGGGCTGTGGCAACGGGATTCTGTCCGGCCGCGGAGAAAAAAGAGACGGATAAGTTTATGAAAAAATACGGCGTCAGGCCTTTGTTTATTCCTGTAAAAGGCAAAAGCCGCGAATGTATTCTCATAAACGAATATAAAAACGGTTCGGAAACCGTAATAAACAGCGAAGGCAGCGTCAAAGCCACAAAAAAAAGTGTCAACTTACTTTT
>CAZHOD010000372.1:0-2053 GCA_964534075.1 uncultured Spirochaetia bacterium | reverse complement strand
CATGAGTTGAGCGAAGAGATAGAGAAATTCGTTCCGGGTTATTCCCCGCGTGAAATCAAGAAAGTTTTAAGGAAAGGTGATGTCAGCTACAGGTACTGGCTGGCGGACGTGAAAGAAAAAATATTAAGAAAAAAAGAAATTGACCACGCGATGCGGAAAATGATAAACATGGATGATGCCCGGATAAAGGATTATTTCTGGACGAATATAATTCATTTCAGGCGGGTGCGTAAAGTCAGGGCAAGGCAGGTGGTAGTAGAGACGCGTGAAAAAGCCGAAAAATTACTTGAGGAAATAAAAAAAGGCGCGGATTTCAGCGAAATCGCCAGGAAACATTCGGTAACGGCAGGGGCGAAAAAGGGCGGCGACCTCGGTTTCGTGCGGAAAAGGGATATGCCCGGTTTTATGACAAGGGTAATATTCAGAATGGAGGAAGGAAGCGTCAGCCGTATCGTGAAATCACCATACGGTTATCATATTTTTAAATGTGAGGATATAGCGCTGGCCGAAACCCCTGAATACGAAGAGGTCAGGGAAGAGGTTTACGCCAGGTATTTTAAGGAAGAAAAGGACCGGTATTTCAGCGACTGGATGGAAGATGTCAGGCAAAGGGCCGAAATAAAAATATATGATGACAATCTGAAAGGAATATTCAAGGAGGAAAAAAAATGAAGAAGAAAATTTTAACCGGCGTGATGGCGGTATTTTTTGCGGTTTTTGCCGGGGCATTAAGCGGGGCGAAGCTGGTCGACAGGATACTCGTTAAGGTTAATGACGTTCTTATACTGGAAAGCGAGGTAGAAGAGTCTGTTTCCCTTATAGCCGAACAGGCGGAGCTGGCGGGGAAGAAAATAGATAAAAAAGAGTTGAGGGAAAAGGTAATAGGCAACCTCATTGAACAAAAATTGATAATTTCCGTAGCAGGGAAAGAACAGGTAGGCGTAAGCAATGAAGCGGTTGCCGAGAAGGTCAATAATTTTATCGAAAAACTCAGGCAAAAATTCCCCAATGAGCAGGAATTCGAGGCGAAACTTCTGGAAGAAGGCATTACTTATGCCGATTTCAGGGCTAAAATACGCTCCCAGGTAAAAACAAGCCTTATTTTCAGAAAAGTGAAACAGAAAAAGCAGTCGGAATTTATCAGCAGAGCCGGAGTTACGGAGGAAGAAATAAAGAAGTATTACAAAAACAATAAAGGGGAATTTAAAGTCGGGGACGAGGTTAAAATAAGCCAGATATATTTTGAAAAGGCGTCCACGGATGACGCGGAAAAAAAAGCGGAGCAGGCTGTTAATTTCATAAAAAACGGCGGTAGTTTCGAAAAGGTATCCAGAAACCTGGTGGGTAAGGACGGTATAAGCGGAGGGGGCCTCGGCTGGGTCGACACTTCCCAGATGAACAGGGAAGTCCGGCGGGCGCTTTCAAACCCGCGCAAAGGACAGACAGTAGGGCCTGTGGAAACAGCGGACGGGTTCCACATATTCACGGTAAAGGATTATAGAAAAGGAAAAACAAGGCCTCTTAAAGAGGTTAAGGAAAAAGTGCGGGTCGCGGTAATAGAAAAAAAGGTGGAAAAAATGTGGGGCGAGTGGATACGTAAAACAAAGAAAAAAGCTTTTATTAAACACATGGATGGATAAAAAAACAGGCAGGAATCCGAGGCCGGGATTTGTTCATGGTGTCCGGCCGAAGAAGCGGGGAGGTTTGATGGTTAAAGCGGGAATTATAGGAGGGTCCGGCTTAACAGGACGGGAACTTTTAAAAATACTTATAAAACACAATAATGCCGATATTGCCTGCGTTACTTCCAGGAGCCGGGCGGGCAGGAAAATATCCGAGGTATTTCCGGAACTTAAGGGGTTGATAAGGGGGAAGTTTATAAAAACCTCCGGCCCTTCCGCTTTTAAAGGGGTTGACATCGCGTTTATCTGCCTGCCGCATACAGAGTCCATGGGTTTCGTTAAAAAATTTACGGATAAAGGCGTTAAAGTGGTTGATTTAAGCGCTGATTACAGGATAAAAAACGCCGCTTCATATAAAAAATGGTATAAGG
>CAZHOD010000371.1:0-2064 GCA_964534075.1 uncultured Spirochaetia bacterium | reverse complement strand
ATAAAAAAGAGATTGATAAATACTGCCTTCCGCTTGTAAAGGATGGAAAAACCGCGGGCAGGCTCAGGCCCATTACCAAAGATACGATAAATAACGACGAAGAAATAGGATTGCTGGCCAAATGGCGGGATAACGCGCAGTTTTGGTTCCCGGCGGCATTTAAAGTAACCAGAGAAGGAACCAAAAAGTGGGCGGATAAAGGGCTTTACAGGCTGCCGGACAGGATTTTGTTTTTTGTAGAGGACGATAAGGGCAGGCCAATAGGGCATGCCGGGCTCTACAGGTTCAATTATAAGAGAAAATTTTGTGAACTGGACAATATAGTCCGCGGTGTAGAAGGCGATTTTAAAGGCGCCATGGAACCGGCCTGCGCCGCTTTGCTGGACTGGTCGTTCGATACCCTGGGCATTGAAACAGCTTACCTTGGCGCGGCCTCTGACAATAAAAGGTCACTGAAATTGTATAATAGATTAGGTTTCAGGGAAATTCAGAGGGTTCCGCTTATGGAAGTAAGGGAAGGGGATGTTGTGAGGAGAATAGAGAACCTCAGCGAGCGTTACACGGAAACAAAAAGGTATTCAATGACCATGAAGCTCACAAAAGAGGAATGGAAATCAAAAAGTGGCTAAAACTATAAGTATATTGATTCCCACGCTGAACGAGGAAGAAAACGTTTATCCTATTTATAACGCGGTAAAAAAAGAATTTAAAAAGAAACTCCCTAAATATAATTACGAAATATTTTTTATTGATAACTATTCCACGGATTCCACCAGAAAGAAAATCAGCGATATATGCGCGAAAGACAAAAAAGTAAAAGCCATATTCAACGCCCGGAATTTCGGCCCTGTGCGGTCTGTTTTTTACGGCCTGCTTCAGACAAGCGGCGGCTGCGCCGTGCTTATGTGCGCGGATTTCCAGGACCCGGTCGATATGTTGCCGAAATTCGTAAAAGAATGGGAAAAGGGGCATAAAATAGTAATAGGAATTAAAAAAAGAAGCGAGGAAAGCAGGCTGATGTTTTTTTTGCGCTCGCAATACTATAAGTTTATACAAAAATTTTCAGACACGGAACAGATCAGGCATTTTACCGGTTACGGCCTTTATGACAGAAGTTTTATAAAGCTTGTGGGAGGGCTCGAGGACCCGTTTCCTTATTTCAGGGGTATGGTGTCCGAGCTTGGTTACAAAATAAAAAAGATAGAATATGTACAGCCAAAACGCAGGGCAGGAAAAACCACGGTAAACTGGTACAGGCTTTACAAGGCAGGGATGCAGGGCATTACCGCCTATACGGATATAGGGCTGAGGGCAGCCACCCTGCTTGGTTTCGCTCTCGGTATTGTATTTTTGCTCGTGGGTATAGTTTATTTTGTTTATAAGCTTCTTTTCTGGAGCAGCTTTCCGCTGGGGCTCGCGCCTGTTGTTATAGGCATATACCTGCTCGGGGCGGTACAGCTTTTCTTTATAGGTATAGTAGGAGAGTATATCCTCAATATAAACGCCCGCCTTATGAAACGCCCGCTTGTGGTCGAGGAAAAAAGGATAAATTGTAAAAGACGGAAAAAAAAGTAAGCGCGGCCTATTAAATGGAAAAAAAAATTAAATTAACAGGCAGTTTCATAAAACAATTGCTGAAATGGGGAGCGGGATTAGCCGGCCTCTTGTTTTTTGCGGCTGCGGCCGTGCTTTTCAAAAAAACGGGGGCGGAAGCCTGTTTTTTAATGATGATTTTTATATCCGTTCTGTGTACAGGCGCTTTTTTTTATTTTTATTCCGCCCGGGAAAAAGAAATTATTCATGTGCCTGTTTTTAAAAAAACCGGCCCGGCCTTAACCGCGCTTAAATGGCTCAACGGGGCGGCCCTTGCGGCCGTGGGGTTATATTTTGATATAAATAATATAAAAGTAATACCGTATATTTTGTTTTTCTTTTCTGTCGCGCAGTTTATGCTGGCGGCCGGGATAAGAGGGAAAGAAGAAATCATAATTGAATCCGGAATAAAAGGCGGGCATAGAAAACCAAACATAACATTTATAGCCCTTATTGCCGTTTCATTAATAT
>CAZHOD010000370.1:0-2066 GCA_964534075.1 uncultured Spirochaetia bacterium | reverse complement strand
GCCTGTCCGCCGACTTGTCCGCCATAGCCTGAAAGGCGGAGGTGGAAGACTTGTCGAAGGTGGAAGGGAGAGGGGTGGTATTTTGATGTATTTATGGATGTTTTAAGTGTTGCAATTCATTTTACAATTCAGCAAAACCGCTAACTGCTTCTTCAACTACATTTCTCAGCATATATCCAGCACCCTGGCAACTTTTTGCCCGCATTTTTTGCACTTGCCCCTTATTACAGGCGCTGTGCCTTCTATTGCAAGAGTCCAGCCGGGGGCTATTTCAGCCGCGCCCATACACCCCCCGCAATAGACATTGTTAAGAACCTTTTGCCTGTCTTTTTCATCCGCATTTTCCCACTGTTCCAGTGCTTTTTCCGCAGGTGTTTTCATTTTTTCACCTTCCAATATCCGCCCTTATCCGGGCCGATGCGTTTTATCCTTCCTGCTTCTTTCAATTTTTTTATGTTTTCTTTGGTCTTTCTGACAGAAATCCCCAGAATTTCTGCCAGTTCAGTTGCGGGTATATATTTATTTTTACTCATTTCCAGCAATATAAGCCTTTGATTTTCAGTGACCTTTTCAGTGACCTTTTCAGTGACCTTTTCAGTGACAATCCTGTTCCTGTAAAAAACAACTCTGTATCCTGTTTTTGAAAAACTAAAATCTACTTTCACATTACTCTTTTCACAATCCTCTGCAATCCTTTTTAGGCCGGAACCCCACTTTTCTATATCTTTACTGTAATATAATATGCCGGCCATTACCGCATTTCTCGGGCGGCTCGGTTCACTGCCTTTTAAATAATCTTCAGGTTTCATGTTCTCAGGAAACAAACCGGGATTATATATTTCTATCCTATTCATATAAAAAGCGATTTCATTTGCCTCCGGGCTTTCATAGTCCCTGTGGCATAATGAATTTACAACAGCTTCAGTTATTGCCCTTACCGGCACTTCGGGTATTTCCACGCGTCTCTGGCCTGACAAATCAGCACGCCAGTCCATATGTTCTTTTATATAATCAACGCCTTTTTGCAGCAATTCAAAGAGGGTTCCATTATACTGCTTTATATCCAGAAACGTTATTTTGTCTTTTCCCGCAAACACAGCCGACTTTAACTCGCCCGAGTTGTCATCGCAAAACAATATCTCAGCTGCTTTTATTAATTTTCCGTTTTTTATAAGTCCGAGTTTTTTAAGTGCGGCCGCGGCTCCGGTATATTTATAATCAAGCCGCCCGGCTTCTCTCGCCCTTTTTATATATTCTTTCAGCATCGGCACATTGACATCTTGTACCCTCTTATCTGACAGCCCTGTTTCCCAAGTTGAGCCTGACTTTGACCTCAGCATATAAGCCAATTCATCGGGTGTTAATACTCTGCTCTCATCCGCAGTCCTGATATATACCCTGCCATAGGCGTGATATAAAGACGCCTTGCCCGAAAAAACTACACTGATATACTTTAACTTTCCTCTGCCTTTAGAAATAATTTTCGGATAAACCGTCGGTTTTATGTTATCCGCTATTGCCCTTGACACATCCCTCAACGTAGAAGCGCCAATAACCTGTCCGTATATTTCGCCGTCATTTTTCACGCCAAAATACAATTCACCTTTGCCATGTTTATTCAGCATTGCGCATATATCAATAACCGCTTCTTTTAACTCTGATGTGCTCTTTTTAAACTCAACTGTTTCAGATTCTTTTTTGCGCAGTTTCATTATTCAAACTTCACCTTTGCCAAGTTTTCAAGTACCGGTTTATTAAGCTTTTCCTTTTTCTTTATCTGTTTCTTAAATTCCGCTTCACAAAAACACATCCCCTTCACACAAATAATGATTTTCCCCATTTTTCCCCTCTGGAACTGCTTCAGGGAAAAGCTGTTTTATCTTCTCTATCTGCTCTTTTTTTATATCTTTTGACTTCCCGTCCATATAAACTTCTTGTTTACTATGTGTTTTTTGTGTTCAGGCAAATACACACAACCTGCTTTGTGTAACAAAAACCAAAAAAAACGTTACACAAAACAACCTATATTTATCGCGTTATCTTCAGTAATTCGCGGAAAATGTATA
>CAZHOD010000369.1:0-2066 GCA_964534075.1 uncultured Spirochaetia bacterium | reverse complement strand
ATGTACAGGCAGTGCCGCCCCGGGAAAATGTTTTATACAGGCTCGGGTATAAAAAAGGCAGGACAGAGCTCAATGAGCACGACGCGACTGTTATAGGGTCGGGAATAAAGATGGGCCTGTCCCTGTGCGAGACAAAGGCCGCGTACGGAATCTTTAAAATAGAATCGAATGATTTTTCAGCTGTGACGCTTTCCGGCGGGGCGGAGTTTGTTTCCCCAAAACTTGCCGATTTGCTGAAAGATTCGGATGAAGCGGTGCTTATGGCGTCGACCGCGGGAAGCGCGGTTGTGGGCCGCAGGGACGCTGAAATGAAAAGGGACAACGCGTCGCTCGGCGTGGTGCTGGACGCGGCCGCGTCTGAAACAGCGGACGAAGGCCTTAACTGGCTGGAAAATTATATTAAAACAACTCTCAGAAGGCAGGGGAAATCCTTAACACGCCGCTTTTCACCCGGTTACGGCGGGCTGGATTTGTCCGCGCAAAAAGTTATTTATGATTTGCTGAAACCGGGTAAAATAGGCATTGAAATTACTGAAAAATACACGCTTTTGCCGGAAAAATCCGTGTTCGCGATAGCGGGGCTCGCGTAATAAATTAAAATTTAAAGCTTAAAACCGAAAGCTTACTGAAAAGATGAAGCGCAATGAATACGAATCAGGAATATAAATTTAACCGGGGCTGACATGAAAAAAAAAGAATTCAAAAAACTTACAGAAAATAAGATTGTTGTACTGGACGGCTCGAGCGGAGTGGCCCTGCAAAAAAGGGGCATGCCCGCCGGAATATGCCCGGAAAACTGGGCAGTAGAAAACCCGGAGCCATTAATAGGCCTGCAAAAAGAATATATCGAGGCGGGTTCTGATGTTATATACACATTCAGCCTGGGCGGCACATCCACAAAACTGGACGAATTCGACCTGGGAAACAGGGCGTTTGAAATCAACCGCCAGCTTGCGGTGATATCAGGGAAAGCAGCCGGTGGAAAAGCCCTGATAGCCGGGGACATAGGCCCAACAGGGCACATGCCGGCACCCTTTGGCGAAGTGCTTTTTGACAGGCAGGTGGAAGTTTATAAAGAACAGGTGAGAGGGCTGCTCGAAGGCGGTGTTGATTTTTTTATTATAGAAACAATGATGGATATACAGGACGCCAGAGCGGCGTTGCTCGCGGTCAAAGAGACATGCTTGCTCCCGGTTATAGTATCCATGACCTATGACAAAGACAAGAGGACATTGACAGGCTCTGACCCGATATCCGCGTCAATAACCCTGCAGGCGCTGGGCGCGGACGCGGTTGGGGCAAATTGTTCCACAGGGCCGGATGAGATGGTCGATGTTATAAAACTTATAAAATCTTACCTCTCTGTGCCTGTATTGGCCAAGCCCAACGCCGGCCTGCCGAAACTCGTTAACGGGAAGACAGTTTTTGACATGCGGGCTCCTGAGTTTTGTTCCTTTGCCCGGCCGTTTGTCGACGCCGGAGTAAATTTCCTGGGCGGATGCTGCGGTACCACCCCGGAGTATATAAAACAAACCGCTTTACAAATCAAAAACAGAAAACCCCGGAAAATAGAGAAAAAAAATTATACCGCGTTTACATCGGCCCGCAAAACGGTTTTTTCCGGCAAGAATACGGTTATTGTAGGCGAAAGAATCAATCCCACGGGAAAAAAGAAGCTGCAGGAGGATTTGAAAGCGGCAGGGGGCGGAGAAATAAGGAGGCTGGCGTTCGAGCAGGCCGAGGCAGGAGCGGAAATACTCGACGTAAACACGGGCATGCCGGAAGTCGATGAAAAAAGCGCCATGATAAAGGCAGTGGAACTGCTTTCCACAATATCGGAAACGCCTTTATGTATTGATTCCGCTTCGCCGGATGTAATCGAGGCGGCGCTCAGGGTATATCCCGGCAGGGCCCTTATCAACTCGGTTTCGGGCGAGAAAAAAAAGGCGGAAAAACTGCTGCCTATTGCCGCGAAATACGGCGCGGGTTTTATACTTCTGCCCCTGGACGATGAAGGGATACACCCGGAACCTGTTAAAAAGTTTGAGATCGTAAATACAGTTGTT
>CAZHOD010000368.1:0-2076 GCA_964534075.1 uncultured Spirochaetia bacterium | reverse complement strand
ATTGAAAAGGATGATATAATTGTGGACGGCCTTGTTATGACGGTTTCATCCGACAGCCGCGCGGCTGTAAATACGCTTGAGTTTATAAAAATGTGCGCTGAAAAGGGAATGAACACAATAGCAGGGCTTTCGAATGTTTCCTTCGGCCTGCCGCGGCGCGCCCTTATTAATTCCACTTTTTACAACCTCGCTAAGGAAAAAGGGCTTTCATTCGTTATCGCGAACCCATCACTCGATTTCGGAACCAGGGACCCTTCCGCGGAAAAACTTCTTCTGGGAGATGACAAAAACGCCGAAAATTACATAAAAAAATATTCAGGCGGAGGCGGGGAACCGGAAAAAACGGCCGGCGGTGTAAAAGAAAACGAATTTGACGCCGTTGTTAAAGGAAACAAGGAATCCATCACGGAAATTATCGAAAATGCCCTGCAAAAGGGCGAAAAACCTTCGGATATTGTCGATAAAAAACTTATACCCGCGATTAATCATGTGGGCGAACTTTATGATAAAAAAAAATATTTCCTGCCGCAGCTCATTCAAAGCGCCGAAGCAATGAAAATAGGTTTTGCCCGCCTGGAGCCTTTGCTCGATAAAAAAGAAGGCGGCGATAAAAAAATAAAAATTATCCTGGCCACGGTAAGAGGAGACATTCATGATATAGGAAAAAATATAGTGGCGCTCATGCTGAAAAATTACGGTTACGAGGTAATCGACCTTGGCCGCGACGTAAGCGCGAAAATAATTGTCGACGAGGCAAAAAAACAGGGGGCAGGGGTTATAGGCCTGTCCGCGCTTATGACCACCACAATGCCCGAAATGGAAAAAGTGATTAAACTCGCGGGGGAAAACGGCGTTTCCGCCAAAATAATTTTAGGGGGCGCCGTTGTAAACAGCCATTACGCCGAAAAGACAGGCGCGGCAGGATACGCAAAAGACGCCTATGGCGCCGTGAAGCTGGTAAAAAGACTGATGAAAACTTAAAGGTTAAAACTGAAAGTTTAGAAATAAAAAGCAAAAATCAAACAACAAAAAGCAAAGATATAAATTAAAAATCAAATATGCGGCAAGCAATGGTTTAATTCGGAATCTGAAATTTGGAACTTTTTTATCCGGAGGTGTATTATGGCAAAGAAAAAAACAGTAAAGAAGAAAAAAACGAAAAAAAAGGCTGTTGTGAAGAAGCCTGAAATCAAGAGGCAAAAAGAGGGGGTAAAACCCTTGCTTTTTAACGGGCTTTTAATTGTTGTGCTTATAGTATTTGTCGCTGTTTCCGCCGCGACTGTCAGGTTTTTCGTTTCCGGCGGAGATGACAAGCCCTTTTTTCTTATTGAAAAGAATACTTTTGTGACGGGAATAGATGTCAGGGAACTTGAAGAAATGTACGGTGACAAATATAAAGATTACCTTCACAAATTCGAAAATTTAAATTCCTACAGGGATATTCCCAGGCTATCGTTCGAGGAAGCTGCCGCGCTTTATGTGAGCGGAAAAGCATTGTTTATCGACGCGAGGTCTGAGCGTGAATACAACAGCTCGCGTATTACCGGCGCTATACCGATACCCACAAATAAAACAGGTGAATACATTCCGGAACTTGAAAATAAACTGAAAGGTAAAATACTTATTACTTATTGCCACGGCATAGGATGCCGTCTTTCCGACAGGGTGTCTCGCGAACTTTTCCAGCACGGCCATAAAAAAAACGGCATATTTTTCGGCGGGTGGAATAAGTGGAAAGAGCATAATTATCCCATAACGCACGCGAAAGAGGGCGGATAAGCAAACTGAAAAATTAAAGGTTAAAGCTGAAAGTCAGGACAGGAAGGTTGTCGATTCATATCTGTGGATAACAGACAGGTTAAAAAATGGGGGAGAGAGCAGGGACAGGACACCTGCCCTGTCCGATAAATCCGCGTTGTTCAGAAAGGGGCGCCCCCCTACAAAAGAGAAAAAAATTAATAATGGCCGTAGAGGCGGGGTTCACACTCCCGTCTAAAAAAACCGGCAATCATACCGTACTTCCGGGGCGCGCAGTGCACGCCCCCTACAGGAATATCTGATTATCCGTTTTTTGTA
>CAZHOD010000367.1:0-2077 GCA_964534075.1 uncultured Spirochaetia bacterium | reverse complement strand
AATCATACCGTAAAAACACTTCATGTTATACCTTCAATGAGCCCGGGGCTACAAAGACAAAACGTAATTGTAACCGCAGCCTTTATGGCTGCGTGCCTTTAACTACCGCAACCTGAAAGGTTGCGCCTACAAAGACCGAAACGCGCCACCATAACTAAGGTATTACATTTATGCGGGAATTTTTATGTTTTGTTTTATCAAAGCAAACACTTACGGGCCGTGGGAAATACGCTTATTTCACCTCTATTGGGTAACTTATCTCCTCCCGGTTCCTTGCTATGCCTATGTCAAATCCGTATTCGAAATTTATGAAAACCAAATCGAGGTCTTCCGCGTCATTGTAATTGCTGAGTATTATTTTCGCCATTTTTTCGGCGTTTTCCCGGGTAAAAACAATCCTGTCATAAACATATATAAAACACTCGAGGTACCTGGCCTTTTCGTTCTCACCCCTTATTTTCCCCTCTCCGGTATCCATGTAAGAATAATAAACCTCGTCAAAATCCATAATAACATTATTAATTCTTATGACATTGTCGTAGGAAACACCGAAATCCTTAAAAGGTTTTTTCATGGCGTAATCCGCCAGAAGGCTGAGGCTTAATGTTACCGGAAGAATAGCGAGAAAAATAATAAAATGAACAGCCGGCACGCTCCTGCTGGCGTGTTCATCCCGGGCAACTTTTCCCGTCGAACCGGCTTTGGCGACATATGTACCCGCTGCTATATCATGAAACGCCTGCCTTGTCCTGTGGTTGAATATATAAAAATAAATCAGCCCCGCGGACACGCCCAGAAAAACAAATGTTATAACCACGGTCGCGGCGGAAGTAAAGGCCGACGGCGGAAGCATGATGCCGTAAAGGAAAAACGGCAAAAGCAAAATAGACGCTCTCGTAAAACAGCGAAAAGCATTTATAGGCTCGCCCAGAATGTTTACCACTTTAATTCCGGTAATTTTTTTTCCGGGGGTTTTACCGCCTGTTATCCCGCTGTCTCCTATCGCGAAATAAAGAGCGGCTATGCCGAAGCCCAGCAGCCGCCCCCACGCGCCTGTTGTCGCGAGCCAGCCGCTGAAAACCGCCCCTATTATCATTCCAAGCAAAACAAGTATTCCCATATCCACGGCAAAAGCGGCCACTCTCTGCCAAAATGTGCAAATTTCACAATATTTTTCTTTTTCTTTCGTCATGTTTTCACCCCGGCGGTAATTTTTTTTATTTATATATATTATTATATCTTCCCGCCTGCTCGTGTACAACCTCCGATTCCCCTTTATATTGACTAAAAGTACGCGCAGCCGTTCGAATGTAAAAAACCCGCGCCGTGAATTTTTTGGCGCGGCTTTTTTACTTACTCCACGTTGATTTTTTTCGGTTTTGCTTCCTCGGTTTTCGGAACCTCAAGTTTAAGCTCTCCGTTTTTGTAGTTTGCCTTAATTTTTTCGGCGTCAGCGTTCCTGGGCAGCGTAAAGCTTCTCGCGAAACTTCCGCAGCTTCTCTCTACATAATGGTACTTTTTCTCTTTCTCCTCTTTTTCTTCTTTTCTTTCGCCGGAAATTTTCAGGATATTATCGTCCACTTCCACATTAATATCATCCTGCTTCAGCCCCGGCAGGTCCGCGGTTATCAAATATTTGTCTTTTTCCTCCATAACATCTACCGCTGGTGTAAGGGAAGTCGCTTCGGTTTTCAGCCCTCCTTCATTAAAAAACTCGTCGAAAAAATCCGCGAAAACATCCCTCTTTTCCGGCTTTTCCTGCTTCTTTGTGAGTTTCATTTTACCCACCTCCTTTTAAAATTTTTTGTTTTAGTTTCACACCTGTTATTAAAGCAAAAGCCGTGCCACAGGAATACGGTATATTATGGGAATATTTTTATCAATTTTTCAGGGTTCTTTGTTTCAGAATAAGACAGGAGATGTTAAATTTTGAATAATCTGTTTTATAAAAAACCACATGGAAAATATAGTATCTCAGGAAGAATTCAATGTTTTTTCTTAACTGCATAAAATATTCCGGCAGATTTCTTTTTGAATTATACAGATATTGTTATTTAATAATAAAAACGGCGGGTTT
>CAZHOD010000366.1:0-2098 GCA_964534075.1 uncultured Spirochaetia bacterium | reverse complement strand
CCCCTTGATTTCTTTTGAATCGGATTTTAATGAAAGCGCCCTTTTCATATACAGAAGGCCTTCCAGGTCATTGCCGTTGTCCGCCTCGGATACACCTTTATTATAAAGTTCCTCTACCTTCTTTTTCCTGATTATTGCCTCTTTTTTCTTTTCCGCGCTTTCTATATAAGCGGCCGCCTGTTTATTGTTCGGGTCTGTTTTCAGGGCCTCTTTCCATTTTGCTATAGCGTCGCTTATCCGGCCTGTTTTATATATTTCCACCCCTTCGTTTATAATATTGGGCAGATTTTCGGCCATTTGCATTTTTTCCTCAGCGCTTTTAATATAAGATTTAAGCTGCGCGTTTGTGGGATCGAGGTTCAGCCCTTCCCTCCATTTTACTATGGCCCCCCTGATATTACCTTTTTTATAAACATTCAGCCCCTCCATTATTACAGCCTTTATTGTCTGTTTATGCTGCTCTGTATTCATTGCCTGTTTTGTTTTTTCCAGCTTTTCGGAAATTTCCGAAACGTCAGGGTATTTTGCCAGGAGCGTTTCATACTCCCGGTAAGCCTCCTGTATCCTGCCCTTTTCAAACAGCTCGCCCGCCTTTTTCATTCCGTCTTTGAGGTCCCTGGTGCCCTGTTCCTTAAGCATATTATCAAGTATGGACTGCGCCGACTTTTTTGACGAAGTAATCCCTTTCATCGCCAGTTCTATTTCCTGCTGGCTCGTGGCGTTCCTCTTTGCCTCGTCAATTGTAATGAGCCCCTGCTTATAAAGATTTATAAGGGACTGGTCAAAACTCTGCATGCCGGAATTCACGCCTTCCTTTATCAGATCCTTTATCATTCCTATTTTGTCTTCTTCTATGTAGCCGCGCACCGTAGGGGTAACCACCATAACCTCTACAGCAGGCACCATCCCTGAGCCGTCCGATTTTTTTACGAGCCGCATCGATATAACGGCCCTGAGGGCGCCGGCAAGCTGCATTCTCACCTGGTGCTGGTCCTCCCTGTCGTAAAAATCAATTATTCTATTAATGGTCTGAATGGTGTCCATAGTATGAAGGGTGGAAAACACCATGTGGCCCGTCTCTGCCGAGGAAAGGGCCGTATCGACAGTCACCCGGTCACGCATTTCTCCGATGAGTATGACATCCGGGTCCTGCCTAAGCACATATTTCAGGGCGCTGTCAAAGCTTTCCGTGTCAAGCCCCACTTCCCTTTGTGACATACTGGATTTTTTGTCGGTGTGCACAAATTCTATAGGATCCTCTACCGTGACTATATGCCTGTTGTAATTTTCATTTATTTTATTAATCATGGAAGCCAGAGTCGTCGACTTCCCGCTTCCGGTTGTGCCGGTAACAAGGACGAGCCCTCTGGGAAATAGTGATATTTCCGCTAGGGCCGGCGGCAGGTTTAGTTCCTCAAGCGTGGGAACCTTAATGGGAATGGCCCTTAAAACAACCTCGAGTTTCCCCATTTGCTTAAAGGCGTTGGCTCTGAAACGGGCTACCCCTTCCAGGTTATAAGCCAGGTCCATCTCGTTTGATTTTTCGAATTTTTGCCTTGTGGTTTCGTCGGTTATGACATATATAATTTCTTTTAGGTCATCCGAAGATAAAATATCCGCATCCATGGCGGAAAGCCTGCCGTCTACGCGGAACATCGGCGGCCGCCCTTCTTTGAGGTGTAAATCTGACGCCTTTTTCTCAATCATCATATGAAGCAGGTCATTAATTTTCACTAATCAACCCCTGAAATTCCGGTTTTTTATTTGAAAAATACGGTTAAACCCAGCCTGTGCGTACTGTTATTCAGCTCGGATTTGATATAATATTGATAAGCGTAATCTATTGAAAACCCTTCCATCCTAACGCCCGGCCCCGCCGCTATTATATAAGAATCATTACCGGGGTCTATTGTAAGGCCGGCTCGTACTGAAAGCCCCTGTATCTGGGCGTTCTTTCCGAACTTTACGTTATACTCCGCGCCCGCGCAATAATAATTGATTTTCGGCTTACCGCTGTCATTTTCCACGGCCTTTATCTCGCCGGTTATTATAAAATCATCCGTAATGCCGTAATAAGCCCCCCCGTTTATTGAATAAG
>CAZHOD010000365.1:0-2099 GCA_964534075.1 uncultured Spirochaetia bacterium | reverse complement strand
GGTTAAAACCACAATAAATATTTTAAAAATTAATTTCCTGGCCATATAAATATTCCGGCTTCCCCGGTTGTTATACCGAATCTCTTATTATCAGCTCCGGCTCAAAACTTATTATTTTGTTATCGCTGCCTTCCTTTTTTTCGACCATATCCATAAGGAGTTCAAAGGCCCTCATCCCCATCTGGGAAATCGGCTGCCTCACCGTGGTAAGTGAAGGAGTTGTGAGGTTGGAAATATAAATATCGTCGTAACCTATAACAGCCAAATCGTCCGGGACCGATATCCCGCGGTTCTTCGCGGCGTCCATAACGCCTATGGCCGTTATGTCACCCGCGGCGCAGAAGACAGCGTCTATGTCCCTTTCCTTGGAAACAATTTCACTGACTATATCCTCGCCCTCCTCGAACGAATAATTAAAAACTTCTATAACGTTGTTTTCGTCAAAAGGCATGCCATTGTCCGCCAGCGCCGCTTTATACCCTTTCATTCTTTCTTCGGCGCTGAGCTCCTTTTCCCCGCTGCCGCCGACAAAAACAATATTTTTCCTTCCTTTTTTAATAAGGTGGTCGGTGGCCGCGTAAGCGCCCTTTATATTATTAAACTTGACCGTGGGCGCGCCCTCTATTATCTCCTCTATAAAAACAACCGGAACGCCTTCTTTCTTAAACTCTTCCACAAATTCCTTTTCCGCCTTCAGGCTTATTATAATAAGGCCGTCCGCCCTTTTTTCGTAATATATCCGCCTGAGCATGTCCCGCTCGTTTTCCTCGCTTCCCCTCGTGGAATAAAGTATAAGGTTGTACTGGGTCTTCCTGAGGTCCTGCTCTATCCCTCTCACCGACTCCAGGGCAAAAAGCGACGCGAAAAAAGACGCCACAACCGCTATATTGTTCGTTTTTCCCTTTACAAGGCTTCGCCCTATATAGTTGGGATGATAATCCATTTCCTTTATTGCCTGCATCACTTTTTCCTTTGTCCTTTGGCTGATTTTCGGGCTGTTGTTTATTACCATGGACACCGTAGCCGGCGTAACGCCCACTTTCTTCGCTATATCTTTGATTGTAACTCTTCTCATCGCTCCCTCCGCTTATATTGATTATAGGTTGTTTCGCTCAAGTTTTTTTATATAGTCCTTTAATTTTTTATTGGACGGGTCTATTTCAAGGCCCTTTTTATAAACCTTAAGCGCCGTATCTTTTTTGCCCATCCTCAAAAAACAGGCGCCCATTCCCATATAAGAATTTATATAACTCCTGTCCCTTTTTACCGACCGGCCGAACTTTTCCAGCGCCGCGCTGTATTTATTTTCATAGAGAAGTTCATAGCCTTCTTTGTAGTACCCGGCTGCCGCCTTTGTGTCCTGTTTATAATGCCCTTCGGCGCTCCCCATGAATTTCGCGGTCAGCGCCACCCTGTGGGTTATGTCCAGGTCGCCGTACGGGTTAAGGGAATAATCTATCTCAAAACTCGTGTCCTTTCCCGCTGTCATCCTGTAGCCCGCCCCGAGCGTGAGCCCGGCTATGGCGCCGAGGTCATGCCCGAATTTATAACCCGCCCTCAGCGCTACGCTGTGGTATTTATTGAGCCTCCAGTATTTCTCAGCTCCCGCGTTTACCCGCGCTATCTGTTCTTCCGGATAATACACGACGTCTATGTCCGCGGCCGTGTTGTTTTCCGGGAACGTAAAAAGCGAGTCATCGGAAAAAAGGATTGACATATTCTCAAGCGACAGCCTGTATCCCAGCCCCAGCCTTATCGCGAGCGGAAGGTTCGGCCTGTTGCTTGTAAAGCCCGCGTTCTTTACCATGAACCCTATAGAGTAATCCTCGTATTTGGGATAATAAAAAGCCGCTACGTTAATACCGAAACCGCTCCCCTGATCGATCGAGGCGATGTCCTCGGACGTAAACCCCGCGTTTACACCGATATACAGGTCTGAAAAAGCGCTTACTTCTCCCACTATGTCGGAAAGTTTTTTCGCGTAGGCTAAAGTAACGTTTAATTCGGAGGCCCCTGCCTTTTCATCGGTGCGCTCGTAATCCCCGAACTCATCTTCTTTTGTAACGTATATTTCGCCGCTGTTGAGAATAATCCCGTAA
>CAZHOD010000364.1:0-2113 GCA_964534075.1 uncultured Spirochaetia bacterium | reverse complement strand
GCTGAGGGATTATATGAACCCGGCGTTGAGAAGACAAGACAAGTAAAATGCAGAATGCAGAATGCAGAATGCAAAATGCAAACTGAAAACTGAAAACTGAAAACTGAAAGCTGAAAAATGAAAAATGAAAAATGAAAGTTGAAAGTTGAAAGTTGAAAGTTGAAAGTTGAAAGTTGAAAGTTGAGTTGGAGGAAGGAAACGGTGAAAGCATGGATGCGGCAGTACAGGTAAAAAACTTAAGCGTCAATTATATTTTAAGCAAATATGAATCAGTGCACGCGCTGCGTGATATTGGCCTGAAGATAGAAGGCGGGGAAACCGTTGCGATAGTGGGGGAATCGGGGTGCGGAAAATCCACGCTGGCCTCGGCATTGATGAGGCTTCTTCCGGAAAATACCGCTGTTAAAGGTGAGGTGAAAATACTCGGTGAAGACATAATGGAAAAAAGCCCGGCCGAGCTCAGAAAAATAAGGGGTATGAACGCGGGCATAATTTTTCAGGAACCGTCCGCGTCATTAAATCCGGTTTTTACCGTAAAGCAGCAGATAGAGGAGACAATAAAGGCGCATTATAAAGGCATCGAAAAAAAGGAACTTGCCGCCGAAGGGATTAAACTGTTAAAGGAAACGGGAATAGAGGGCCCGGAGAGGGTTTACAACGCGTACCCGCATCAGCTCTCGGGCGGGCAGCAGCAGAGGGTAATGCTTGCCATTGCGTTAAGCTGCGACCCGGATATCCTTATAGCGGACGAGCCTACAACCGCGCTCGATGTTACTGTTCAGGCGCGGATAATAGAGCGGCTAAAAAAACTGAAACAGGAAAGAGGGCTGACCCTGCTGCTTATTACTCACGATTTACATCTGGCGCTTGAACTTTCCGAAAGAATTGTCGTAATGTACGCGGGGGAAATAGTCGAGGACGGTATAATAAAAAGCCCGAAAGACGCGGCGCACCCCTATACAGAGGCGCTTTTTAAAATAATACCCGATATAAAGGGTAAAAAAAGAGATTTTAGGGTTATAAGAGGGGGCGTCCCGGGCCTCCGGGAGGTAAAGGATGAGTGCGCTTTTGCAGGAAGGTGCAAATACGAAAAAGAGCAGTGCAGAAAGGCCCGGCCCTCGATTATAGAGGGCAGGGGAAGGAGGGTGAGGTGTTATTATTCCGGGAAAAAATTATAAACAGGAGAAAAAAATGAGCCTGCTTCTTGAAGCTGAGTGCCTGAAAAAATATTTTAAAGTGGAAAAAATGGCGGTGGAAACAGGGGAAGTTGTACGGGCCGTGGATGATGTTTCCTTTTCGCTTGGGCACGGAGAAATACTCGCTGTTGTCGGAGAGTCCGGTTCGGGCAAAACAACCCTGGCAAAATGCCTGGCCGGCCTGGAGGCGCCGGATTCAGGAAAGATATTGCTAAACAGTACTCCTCCGGATTATTCCGATTCCTCAACCAGGAGAAAAGTGCAGTATATATTCCAGGACACATTTAACTCACTCGACCCCCGTATGAAAATATTCGATATACTCGCGGAGCCGGTAAAGTTCCATTTTAACGGCGGCCGGGCCCGGGTAAAAATGGATGTTATCCGCGCTCTGGGCTGGATAGGTATGTCGCCGAATATGTTCGAAAAATACCCCCATGAACTCTCGGGCGGGCAGCGGCAGAGGATAGGTATAGCGCGGGCCCTTACAATGAAGCCTTCGCTGTTGATAGCTGACGAGCCTGTTTCTTCGCTGGATGTTTCCATACAGGCTCAGATACTGAAACTTTTTTCCGAGCTGAACGAGAGGGGTATATCCATAATATTCATAACACATGACCTGAGGGTGGTTAAGAACCTGGCTGATAATATTATTGTGATGGAAAAAGGAAGGGTTGTAGAAAAGGGGGAGGTGGAGCGTGTTTACTCGAAACCACAAAATGAGTACACAAAAATTTTACTGTCGTCCATCCCCGGCTCGCCGTATAAATTCAGTAAAAAATAATTTCTTAATCACGCATATAAATCATAAATTTTATTAAAAATCCGGTATGTTCATCCCTCCGCCGCCAAAGGGCAGCCCTTTCCCTCGTTTTTTTCCCATTTTTTTCATCATTTTTTTCATGCGGGAAAACTGT
>CAZHOD010000363.1:0-2126 GCA_964534075.1 uncultured Spirochaetia bacterium | reverse complement strand
CTTTTCGTAGAGACAGGGCTCTGTCCCTGTCTCGTTTTTATGCGCCGCCTAAAGGCAGCGCCTGCCACAAACATCATTCCACGGTAGCCGCGGTCTTTAGACCGCGGGAAATCCTCTGCGCAGCCCCTACCGTTGTTTTTGTCTTAACTTTAAGTTTTAAATTTTCAGTTTTAAGTTATTATCACATTCCGCCCAGCGCCGCTGAAATAGGCACGACCGCGGAATGAATAACCTTCATCATATAAAACGGGTAAAACCCTACTGCCACTATAAATATCATGAGTATAAAAAGCGCGGAAAATTCTATTTTATTCGAGTCCTTAAGGTCAGTGTACTTTTCGTCGAGCGGCCCGAAAAATACCATCTGCACGACCCTTAAAACGTAAAAAGCCGTTACTACTATGCCGCTTATGGTAATTACCGTTATTACCGGGTATACCCTGAACGCTCCGAGGAAGGTCGCTATTTCCGCCACAAACCCCGAAAGCCCGGGCAGGCCGAGGGAACAGAGCCCTGTTATTATAAAAAACGCCGCGAGAGCAGGCATTTTTTTTGCCAGCCCCCTCATTTGTGTTATTATCCTTGTCTTTGTCCTGCCGTAAATCATTCCTACAAGCGCGAAGAAAAGCCCGGTCATTATGCCGTGCGAAACCATCTGCAGGACAGCACCGCTTAAAGCCAGGGAATTTTTGGCCGCGGCTATCCCCAGCAGCACTATTCCCATATGGCTCACGGATGAGTAAGCTACTATGTATTTTAAATCCTTCTGCGCTGCCGCGCCGAGCGAGCCGTAAACTATATTTACTACCGTAAGCACCGCCACCACCGGCAGCCAGAATTTCGCTCCCTCCGGCAGCAGCCACACCGCCACCACAAGGCACCCGTACGCCCCGAGTTTCATAAGGACGCCGGCGTGAAGCATGGACACAGCTGTCGGCGCCGAGGCGTGCCCGTCCGGCGACCATGTATGGAACGGCCAGAGCGCGGCGAGGGTGCCGAAACCCACGAAAAGTATGGGGAAAAATATTTTCTGAAAAGTAACGGGAAAGGCCGCGGTTAAAAGCCTGTCAAAATCAAATGTATACTCGCCCAGCACCTGCCCACCCGCGAAAAACAGGCCCAGTATGCCCGCAAGAATCAGGGCGCTCCCGGCCATCAGGTAAAGCGTAAGTTTCATGGCGGAATATTCCCTGTCGCCGGTGCCCCATATCCCGATCAGCAGGTACATGGGAAGCACGGCTATCTCGTAAAAAAGGAAAAATAAAAACAGGTTGTACGCGCTGAAAACACCGAAAACCCCGGTGGTTAACGTCAGCAAAAGCATAAAAAATTCCTTTGGCCTGTAGGTTAGCCCCCACGAAGCCAGAATACCGGCTGTGATAATAAAACCGGTCAGGAGTATGAGCGAGACGTTTATCCCCGTCGCCCCCATAAAATAATTTATGCCTATGGAGGAAATCCACTCGTGCTTTTCGATAAACTGTATCCCGCCTTTTTTGAAATCATAGGCAAAAAATACCAGCACGGAAAGTAAAAACGAAACTGCCGGCGGTACGAACGATACCAGCCTTATTGCCCTGTGGTTGTCTCCCGGAACGAAAAGAAGCAGCACAACCGAAAGGAGCGGAAGCAAAAATATAACCGTAAGCACCGGTATGTCATGTAAAAATGCCAGCTGTTCCATTATCTTCCTCCGAGTAATTTAAGGGATTCCGGGTTGTAAACCGCGAAAGCGGCTATAATAATAATGAGTCCGATAAATATGGTAAGGGCATAGTTTTGAACCCTGCCCGTTACCGTGTACTTAAGCTTGTTTCCCAAAAAGCGGGCTGTAAACGCCGTAAGGTTGACCGCCCCGTCCACAACGTGCCTGTCAAACCATTTAACCGCTTTTGTTGTGGTGAAAAACAGCGCCCTTATAAAAAACAGGTATATCTCGTCCGCGTAAAATTTATTCTTCGAAACAGTATATAAACCCCCCGCGGCTTTTTTCAGCGCCTCCGGTTTTATGCTTCGGGTAAAGTACACAAGCAAAGCCAGCAGTATACCTGATGCCGCTATAATATTCGATTTCACGGCCATTGCTTTGTCCATGTGCGTTTCATGCGGCGTCTCCCCGTAATAAA
>CAZHOD010000362.1:0-2133 GCA_964534075.1 uncultured Spirochaetia bacterium | reverse complement strand
GACTTGATCGGGGAGCGGATTATTTGCATCAAAGAGGTTATAAAACACGGGATAATTATGGACGCTCCTTATTTTTATTACCTGAAAAAAAATCATAAAGCCGTAAAAAAAAGAGAGCCGCAGGTTTTAATGAAAGTTATTGAAAGGTCAGTCCGGCTAAAGGCAGGGGTTGTTGAAAAGGATGAAAAAGAAAAGACAGGGCTGAGGGCGATTCTTAATTATGGGCACACTATCGGCCATGCTATAGAAGCGGCGGCAGGGTATAAAAGATATAAACACGGACAGGCAGTGGCGCTCGGAATGGCGGCGGCGGCTTCCATGGCTTATCAAAAAAAAATATGCTCAAAACAAACTGTTGAGCTCCAAATTCAAATGTTTAATTTGTTTAATTTAATCAAACCTTTAAAGAATATAAAAACAAGCAGTGTTTTAAAAAGGTTATACAATGATAAAAAGGTAAAAGACGGTAAAATAAGATTTATCTTGACAAAGAAAATTGGCTGTGTTACTTTTATAAAAAATGTAAGTTTAATAACGATAAAAAATTGCCTTAAGAGGCTGAAAAACCTCAAAAAAGGCAAGGAGGAAGTATTATATGGCTGACGCCGGAAAGGCGGAAATAGAGGATCTTAAGAAAAAACTGTCTCAAAATCCCGACTCCCTGATATTCGTGCCGTTAGCAGACGCGTACAGAAAGGCGGGGATGCTCGATGAAGCTATAGAGGTCTGTAAAACCGGCCTGGAAAAGCACCCCATGTATACTTCGGCCAGGGTTGTCCTGGGAAGGATTTATAACGAAAAAAATATGCTGGATGAGGCAATAACAGAGCTGAAAAAAGTAGAGTCAACGGATATTGATAATATAATGGTTCATGCCATGCTCGGGGACGTATATCTCAAAAAAAAAATATACGCGGAAGCAATAGAGCAGTTCCAGAGAGTTCTTTCTTTAAATCCCGAGGATTTCGAGACCCAGGAGAAATTACAAAAGGCGCTTTCCGCGAGGCAGGATACCGGCGGTAAAGAAGAAGAGGGGGAAGAAAAAAGCGCCTCCGGGGAAAAAGAAGAAGAGCCTGAAAAAAAAGAGAAAAAAGGCCCTGATATACAGAAAGCAATGAAGGCGGCAGGGCTTTATACAAAAAAAGAAGAATTTGACAAGGCTATAGAAATATATAAGGAAATTCTTGACACTGATCCGGAAAATATAATAGTACAGCAGCGGCTCAGGGAAGTTTATGATTTTCAGGAAAAAAAATCTCAAAAGGAAAAGACAAAAATCGAACCGGCTTCTCCCGGTAAGAAAGTCGATATAAATAAAATCACGACAGAGGATATACTGGACGTTATGAAAGAGGCTGTCGAGGATGACAGTGTAGAGGAGGAAGAAAAAGAAAAGGCCGAAAAGGAAGAGGCGGAAAAGAAAGAGAGGGCGGCGTTAAAGAAGGAAGAGGAAGAGAAGGAAGAACAGGAAAAGAAAGAGAAAGAGGAAAAGCAGAAAAAAGAAGAGGAAAAACCCGGGGTTAAAACCGATGAGAAAAGCAGAACAGCGGTGGAAAAAGTTTTAAAAGGCATTTCCGACGTGGACGGCGTAGCTGGGAGCTTTTTTCTTCTGAGGGACGGAAATATTTTCGCGAGCGCCCTCCCGAGCTCTATAAATACTAAGGAAACAGGTAAATATATAGCTTCTATAGTAAACAGGACAGAACAATCGGTAAAGACAATGGACCAGGGAAAATTAAACCAGGTTGTAATATCATCGGAAGCCGGCCAGCTCCTGTTTACTGAAGTGGCAGGCGGAGTACTTTTTATGATAGGGAACGAGAATATAAATGTGGGAAAAATGAGGTTGATTTTAGGTGACGCGATTGATAATATAAAGAATATTCTATTATAACCGGAAAGGATGTTTTAAATGGATTTTAAGACATTGCTGCAGAAAATAGTGGAGAATGTAGACGGCGCTGTAGGCGCCGGCGTAATAGGCGAGGACGGTATAGCTATAGACCAGTACTCGGCAAAATCCGATTTTGATATTACCGCGGCAGGGGCCGAGTATTCTACCATAATAAGCAGCGCGAGAAAAGCTTCGCAGAGCTTCGGGCTCGGAAAGACAAATGAAGTGCTTATATCGAC
>CAZHOD010000361.1:0-2136 GCA_964534075.1 uncultured Spirochaetia bacterium | reverse complement strand
GAGAATGAGGAACACCGGGTTATTTACAAAAACATGGCGGAAACAGCGGATGAAGAAGGGTTTAAGGAAATAGCCGCTGTATACAGGAATATATCGAAAGTGGAAGTGGAACATGAGGCGAGGTACTTAAAACTTGCCGAAAATATAGAAAAAGGCGAAGTATTCAAAAAACCCGAAAAAATAAGGTGGCGCTGCCGTAACTGCGGTTATGTGCATGAAGGCGATACTGCCCCTGAAAAATGCCCGGCATGTATCCATCCTCAGGAACACTTCGAACCTGCCGCGGAGAATCATTGATTTTTACGGGTTGTTTGTAATGGTTTTCGGGTTTTAGTTTTAAATTTCCAGTCAGAACAGGAGGTGTATTATGGGAACAAGAGGAATCGAGCTTTTGGGAGGAGACGTAGGAAAAATAAGAGAGCTCCTGGAAAAGGCTTTTGCGGATGAGTGGCTCGCTTATTACCAGTACTGGATAGGCGCGCAGCTCGCTGTGGGTCCTATGCGCGAAGGGGTTGTTGCCGAGCTTAACCAGCACGCCAGTGACGAGCTCAGGCACGCGCAGATGGTGGCGGACAGAATAATTCAGATAGGCGGGACACCCGCGGCCGCGCCGGCAAAATGGTATGACCTTACAAACTGTAAGTATGAGGCGCCGGATGACCCTTATGTAAGAGTGCTCTTGGACCAGAACATAAGGGCGGAACAGTGCGCGATAGACGTTTATAAAAATCTTATGGATGTTACAAAAGATAAGGATTTTGCCACTTATGATATCGCGCTGGAGATACTTAAGGACGAACTTGAACACGAAGAGGATTTGCAGGCGCTTTTGGAGGATATGAATTCCATGACTTCCAGGGAAATGAAAAAATAAAAACAAAAACCAGGCTCTTAAGGGCCTGGTTTTTTTATTTCCGGAGGAAAAAATGCCCGCGAAAAAAAAGAAAAAACAAAAGAAAAAAAAGGTAAAAAACAAAAAGACAAAAAAATCCGGAAAAACGAAAACCCTCCCGGAGGAAAACAACGAAACCGTAATAGTGCTTGCCGGGGAAGCGGGCCAGGGAATACAGTCCATTGAGTCAATTTTAATGAATGTTTTTAAAAGGGACGGCTATAATGTATTCGCGACAAAGGAATACATGTCACGGGTAAGAGGTGGTGTAAACTCCACTGAAATACGGGTTTCGGGCCGGCCGGCGCGGTCTT
This sequence comes from uncultured Spirochaetia bacterium, assembly GCA_964534075.1. Classification (GTDB taxonomy): domain Bacteria; phylum Oederibacteriota; class PGYV01; order PGYV01; family CAYTNY01; genus CAZHOD01. Next base: position 930 of record CAZHOD010000361.1, on the reverse strand, counting down.
TTGTGGATAAAATAGATATATTCATACCACTTGCGCCGGAAGCTTTGGCAAGGTTTAGCAAACGTTTATCCAAAAAAACCGCTATTATAGGGGAAAAACAAAAATTAAAAGACGAGAGAGCGCTGAATGTGCCTTTTTCTCATATAGCTTCGGAATTCGGAAATGTTATTTATTCTAACACCGTGGCAGCGGGTGTAATCTGCGGTATTGTGGGGGCTGATTTTAATATACTCAAAGAATATATTGAGGAAAAGTTTTCCGGAAAAGGGGAGGAAGTAACTGAAAAAAACACAGGCGCGGCAAAAAGCGGGTACACAATAGGCAGAGAATTTGTCAAAAACAATAATGTAAAGGCAGGCGCGAAAAAAGCCGGCAATATCGGCGGCCATATTCTGCCTTCCGGAACGGACGCGGTCGCGTTGGGAGCTTTTGCCGGCGGGTGCGATTCTGTTTTTGCTTACCCTATGACTCCGGGAAGCGGTGTTTTTACAAAAATGGCAGCATACTCAAAAAAAGCGGATATAGTCGTGGAACAGGCAGAGGATGAGATAGCCGCTATAAATATGTGCCTTGGCGCGTGGTACGCGGGCTCGCGTTCCATGATATCGACATCAGGCGGAGGGTTTGCTCTGATGACAGAAGGGCTCTCACTCGCGGGAATGATCGAATCGCCCGCTGTTTTGCATATCGCGCAGAGGCCGGGCCCGGCTACAGGGCTTCCCACCAGGACAGAACAGGGCGACCTTAATATGGCAATACACGCGGGGCACGGGTATTTTCCCAGGATTATACTCGCGCCCGGGAACACAGAACAGGCATTCGAGCTTTCATGGAAAGCTTTTAACCTGGCTGATAAATTTCAGGTGCCTGTAATAATTCTGACTGACCAGTACCTTGTGGATTCTTATTACAATATCCCGAAGTTCGATA
>CAZHOD010000360.1:0-2147 GCA_964534075.1 uncultured Spirochaetia bacterium | reverse complement strand
CGCCTTTTTTAATATCCTTTGACCATACAAGCCGGCCGAATACACTGAAAATCTTAAGCTGAACAGCCGAGTCCTCCTCAAGGTAATAATTTATTTTTGTTTCCTCCCTGTTCGGGTTAAAAGGGTTGGGCCAGTTGGTAAACTCAGTGGTCAAAACAGAGGTTACTGTAACATATTTATACCCCGTTATTCCCGGAACTTCCGCGCTGATAATATTCTTCATATTATCTGCCGGCGCGGTAAAAGTAACAGCTGCCTCACCGCCGAAACCCGTCATGGCTGTCGTTGTATTAAGCTCGCCTCCCCCTTCCACTATGGCAAAATTCACGGCTGTTTCCGAAACCGGATTGGCGTAAACATCATAAACTTTCGCGGAAACAGGTGTTTCCTCCCCTTTTGAGAGCTGTTCGGCGCCCGCGGAAACCGTAAAAGACACAGGCTCGGCGGCGTATACATATATAATATTAGAGTCCCTGTTGTCATTATCCCCGTTTGTCATAACATCGGTAAGGCAGTTTGGCCTTATCCTTATATCGCCTGTTGCCGGGTCTGATGAGCTCCTCAAATAAGACACCCCGGCAAATACCGCGGTGCCGTTGGTGGTCTGCATCTGCGGATTTGCCTCAGGTGTTAACCCGGGCGCGGCTTCAGCCCTTTCCGCGCTGTTTTCAACAGCCTTTATTGAAACCGTCTCTGAATAACCGCTTATAGGCGAGCCGCCTTTAAAATGGGAAACTATAACCGTAACATTCATTGGCTCGCCCGCGGTTATCGAGCCGGGCGCTTCTGCCCATATAAAATAATCATCGAGGCTGGCAAAAGGCACGACTACCGAGTCGCTGCCGCTGCTGTTTAAATCAGAGGCAATTAAGGTATATCCCGTAATGCCGCTCTGGTTGTTGTGGTTTATGAGGGTAAAAGAGGTATTGCCCGCGGCGTCCGCTATGTTTATCCGCGACGGCTCCACAGTCTCGGTCACGCCCAGGGTTATTTCTATATTGGAAGGGTCAGGTATGGATGACGCGATGTTGTAATAATCATCGCACGCGAACACAGTGACCTTAAGCGGAACATCTATGGTTTGTGTAACAGGGTATCCTGTATACCCGCTGCCTGTTGTGCCCGGCGCCCGCTCCATGCACTCCACGAGCACAAGCAGTTTTCCCTCGCCGCTGTCCGGGTTGTACGCGCCCGCGTTCACCGGTTTAAAAGCGGTACCCGTCGAGCCGGAAGCGTCTTCGCAGGTAATTGTAACAGGCGACGCGGCTCCGAGAAGGGGCATCACACCCGTCCATTTGCCGAACTCGTTAAAATCCCCGGTGACATTCGTGCCCGTCTCGTTCAGCGCGAGTTCGCCCGCAGAGGCGGTCAGGGTCACGTGCCCCCTGTATGGGTTCGATGTGCCCTCTGTCATCTGGTCCCCTTCTGTGTCATAAGCGGTAATTGTCAGGGCGATATAATCCCCCGCTGTTACCGGGTTTGACCCGCCCTGAAGTATAAACTCAAAATAGGCAAGTTCATCAGCGGCGAAAATACAGGATGAAATCAGCGTTATCAAACCGGCAAGAAATATTTTTTTTATCATTTTCTTCCCCTTTAGTATTTTATATCCGTTCTTCGCGGTTTCAGTTCAGGCTCAACATTCGTCTTTTTGCGGCTCTATTTTTAGTTTTAAGCCTTAACAGGACGCTGAAAACTCCATTTTGTCTCCTCGCGCAGGATGGCCCGTGAAAGAGTTTTTCATTACCCTGCTAATTGATTTTCATATATTCTTCCACCGTGGTTGTTCCCTGTATTACTTTGTAAAGCGCGGCCTCCTTTAATGTTTTTAAACCCGCCTTTTTATTCTCGTCCTTTATCTTCTTCAGGGAATCCTTGTTAACGAGCATATCCCTTATCTTTTCAGTTACCGACAGTATTTCGAAAACACCGCTCCTGCCTTTGTATCCTGTACCTGAACAGGAACCGCACCCCTTCCCCTTGTGCAGCACTATGGCGCTCGAACTGCCTCCGAGCTTTTTGAGTATGTCCGAAGGCGCGTCATACGCTTCTTTACAGTCCTCGCATATAACCCTGACCAGCCTCTGCGCCGCCACCAAAACTATGTTTGAATATACCACGTATGGCTCTATGCCGAAATTAACTAT
>CAZHOD010000359.1:0-2149 GCA_964534075.1 uncultured Spirochaetia bacterium | reverse complement strand
GTTTGATTCCGGAAAAACAAGAGTGGCGCAGGAGCGGATTTATAACCTGGGTTTTTTTGACAATGTGCTTATCGACACCGAACAGGTGGACATCGATAAACTGAACCTTGTTTTTGAGGTTGTTGAAAGAAAAACCGGAAACATAGGGCTTGGCGCGGGCTATTCTACGGTGGAAGGGCTTGTAGGTTATGTGCAGCTTTCGCAGGAAAACCTTTTCGGGGAGGGCAAGTCATTCAACGCGGACGTGCAGTTCGGCTCGGATAAAAAGAGCTGGCAGCTGTCATACAAGGACCCCTGGCTTTTCGATACCCCGACTTCCTTTGGCGCTGACGTGTGGAACGTTTTTAAATCCGACAGTTATAATAACCAGGGCTATGACCTCGATACCTACGGGTTCAACGTAAGTTTCGGCCGGCGGTTCGGGCTCAACCACAAGTCATATATAACATACAGGTACCAGGACGATACTTATTCCAATATAAGCGCGGAACTTACGGACGCGATTCCTGAGGGAAAGAGCCAGATAAGCAGTATAACGCCGCTATATATATATGATACAAGAGACGATGTTTTCGACCCGTCCAGGGGCATGTACGGCAGCCTTTCTTTTGAGCTCGGCGGAGGATGGCTCGGCGGTGATTATAATTATATGAAAACCGTAGGTGATTTAAGGTATTTTACGCCGAGTATATGGCGGTTCATATTAGCCTTTCATGGAAAGGTCGGTTACGCAGGCGGTTTTACCCATTCCTACGGGGATCCCAGAGTGCCTCCGACCGAAAAGTTTTACTGCGGCGGTACCGACACTGTAAGGGGTTACGAGGAAAGGGGAATAGGCCCTGTTGGCGGGGGGGATTTTACCATAGTCACCAATATAGAATACAAGATTAAACTCGTGGAAAAGATGCTGACAGCGGCTGTCTTTTATGACAGCGGAAACAGCTGGAGCTCGGTGGAGGATGTAGACTGGATGAACCCGCACCTTTTCGGGGGCGCCGGTGTGGGCATAAGGCTCACAATTCCCGGTACTGTAATGCTTCTGCGCCTTGACTGGGGATGGGGGCTCGACCCGTCCGCGCCCGAAGGCGGAAAAATTCACTTTAACATAGGAAATATATTTTAAAGTAAAAAGGAGGAGGTCCACAGATGAAAAAAATTGTTTTTGGAATGTCCCTTATTCTTGTTTTTGCGTTCGCGTTCAATGCCTATGCCCTCGAGGTAGCTTATGTCGACATCGAGAAGGTTTTTAACAAGTACGAAGGGACAAAGAAGGCAAAAGAGAGCCTTCAAAAAGAGATAAAAAAAGAGCAGAAAAGTATTGAGAAGGAAACGGAAAAGCTGAAGGAAATGCAGAGAGAGATTGAGAGAAAGAGCTCAATCCTTTCCCCTAAAAAACTGCAGAAAATGGAGCTTGAGCTCCAGACAAAAAAGGAAAAGCTTTCGGCAAAGGCGCTTGAGATACAACGTAAGCTTCTTTCCGAGGAAAAAGAGATGATGTCCGATATAATGGGGGAGATAAGGGCAATAGTCAAAAATATTGCCAGGGACAAGAACTATGACTATGTTTTCAGCAAAGAAACCTTATTTTACGGGGGGGACGATATAACGTACGATGTTATCAAAGAAATGAATGAATAGGCGGCCGAGATGAAAAAGACGGTCAAAGATATAGTTGAAAGATTCGGCGGGGAAATCGAAGGGGACGGAAATGTCGAGATTTCCGGCGTAAACAGCCTCGATGCCGCGGAAGAATCGGACATAAGTTTTATACTGTCAGAGAAAAATCTGAAAGACGCGGAAGATTCCGCTGCCGGCGCGCTGATATGCGGGCCGGGTATGGATGTTAAGGCCCGCGCGGTTATAAGGGTGCCGGACGTAAAATCTTATTACGCCCGTGTGCTGGAATATTTTTACCCCGCGGAAAAACCGGGTAAAGGTGTTTCCAAAAACGCCGCTGTTGCTTTCGGGGTAAAGATTCCCGTCAGTGTATATATCGGCGATTTTGCCGTTATTGGCGAAAAAGCGGTTATAGGTGAAGGCGCGGCGATATTTTCCAATGTCAGTATCGGGAAAAACTGCAGAATCGGTAAAAATACCCGGATATACCCAAATGTTTCCATATATGACAATACTGCTGTAGGGGACGGGT
>CAZHOD010000358.1:0-2149 GCA_964534075.1 uncultured Spirochaetia bacterium | reverse complement strand
CGCAAAGGGCGGACACATGGGTCCTCCCCTACAATTACGTTTTGTTTTTGCAGCGGCGGGTATAGCCAACGGCATATAAAAATAATTTTCATTTACGTTAAAAACAGATCCCAAAACACCTCCTCCTAAAAAACGCGTAAAGGAAAACGCCTACCCCCTCTTTAAAACCCTAACCTCTTCACCTGTCAAATCTATTATTCCGGATGGTTTGCCTGTTACCGAGGTATCCTTTTTATACGCGTAATCCACACTGTTTAAAACAGTTTTAGGGATATCCCTGAATTTTGCCGGTGTTTTTTTACCCGATATGTTCGCACTTGTCGCGGCAAGGGGCGCTTTTACTTTCTTTATAATGGAATTAATAAACGGGCCTTTTATAACCCTTATCCCTATTGTATCACCGCCCGCAAGCGCGGGCAGGGTTTTTTTTGATTTCAGTATCACGGTAAACGGGCCGGGAAGGAATTCACTTATTTTTTTTTGCTTGTTTTTACCCAGAAAAGCGTATTTTGAGATTCCACGGACAGAATCCAAAAATACCTGCAAAGGTTTTTTTTCATCCCTGGATTTTATCGCGTATATCCTCCTGACAGCGGCATCCTCGTCCGCCCTGCAGAATATACCGTAAACTGTTCCGGCAGGAAGTATGACAAGGCCCCCGTCATTCAGTATCTCAGCTGCCCGGTTTATTTTTTCGTTTATTTTAGCCATTTTATTACAGCCCTGAAAAAACGGTTATTTTTTCTCTTCCAGGTACTTATCCACACCGCTTTTTTGAAGTTTTTCGTCTATACTTTCTGTTGATTTCGCGAGGTCTTTCTTATACTCAGCCAGTTTCTTTTTCAGGCCGTCATATTTAATCGCAAGTATCTGTACCGCCAGTATTCCCGCGTTGACCGCTCCGGCTTTTCCTATCGCGAGCGTCGCCACAGGCACTCCCCTTGGCATCTGTACCATCGAGTAAAGCGCGGCGACCCCGTTAAGAGCGCCGCCTTTCATCGGGACCCCTATCACAGGCAGGTTTGTATGCGCCGCCATAACACCGGCCAGATGCGCGGACATACCCGCCCCGGCTATTATAACCTCGCACCCCTGTTTTTCAGCTTTAACAATAAATTCCCGCGCCTTATCCGGCGTCCTGTGCGCGGAAGTTACGCTTACGAGCGATTCAACATCGAAATAATCCAGGGTGGATATTGTTTCTTTCATAATCGGCAGGTCCGAATCCGAACCCATTACAACAGCTGCTTTCATTCAAGACACCTCCAATTAATCTGAAAACTATGAACTTCTGATTCCGAATTCCGGGTTATAACAATTGCCCGCTGCCTGTTGTTCGTTTTAACTTTCAGCTTTAAATTTTAAACTTGCTGTTTGCCTTCCGTCACTATTGCGATATTTTAATATTTTGATGTTTTTCCGATATCTTTTCTGTAATATACACCATCGAACTCAATTTTGTCTATTTCTTTATACACATTTTTTACCGCGGAATCCAGTTCCTCTCCCTCTGCCACGACTCCCAGAACCCTGCCGCCGGAAGTTACTGTCTTTCCTCCTTTTGCGGCTGTTCCCGCGTGATAAACCTTTATTTCTTCCCTGTTTTCAAACTTATCAAGGCCGGTTATCTCCTTTTCTTTTTCATATGCCCCGGGATAACCGCCGGAGGCAAGAACAACGCACACAGCCGATTTATCATGAATTTCGGCTTTCTTTTGACTGAGTGTAGAATCGACGCACGCTTCAAAAAGTTCCACAATATCGGACTTTAAAAGAGGCAGCACTGCCTGGGTTTCAGGGTCCCCGAACCTCACATTGTATTCAAGCACTTTCGGCCCCTCTTTTGTTATCATAAGCCCGGCATAAAGTATTCCTTTATACTCTATGCCTTTTTTTTTCAGGCCCTCTACAGTGGGTTTAAGTATTTTATTTTTTATTTCTTCTTCCATTTGATTATCCACAAGCGGCGCGGGCGCGTACGCACCCATGCCTCCCGTATTCGGCCCCTTGTCATCATCATACGCCCTTTTATGATCGCGCGAAGCAGGAAGAGTAAGAATTGCCTCCCCGTCGGTAAAAGCGAGGATGGAAGCTTCCTCACCTTCCAGAAATTCCTCTATAACAATCCTGTCACCCGCGGATTTGAATA
>CAZHOD010000357.1:0-2159 GCA_964534075.1 uncultured Spirochaetia bacterium | reverse complement strand
TGCGCCACAGGAAGGGCCTGCCCGTAAGGGGCCAGAGGACAAAGTCCAATTCAAGGACAAGGAAAGGGCCAAAAAAGACAGTGGGACAGAAAAAGAAGGCCCCGGCTCCGAAATAAATTATTGTTTCAACGGCGGCTGACGGGAGTATGTGAAAGAAGATATTGAGAAAAAATTTCAGGAGGAATTATTTTGGCGAAGAAAAAACAGAAAACAGTTCCGGAGATGGCGATTGCCAGGATACACTCGTCGTTTAATAATACAATAATATCAATAACCACAAAGGACGGGGATACGGTTTCCTGGGCAAGCGGAGGAATGGTCGGAATGAAAGGCGCGAGAAAATCCACCCCATTCGCGGCTCAGCTTGCCGCGGAAAAGGCGGGCAAACAGGCTTTTGACGCGGGCGTAAAGAAAGTAGAGGTATATGTTAAGGGGCCGGGAGAAGGAAGGGAACCCTCGATAAGGGCCCTTCAGTCGATGGGCCTTGAGATTATATCCATTAAGGATGTCACCCCGATTCCGCACAATGGATGCCGGCCTCCGAAGAAGAGAAGAGTGTGAGAAGCTGAAAACTTAAAGTTTAAAACTGAAAACTAAAAATTAACAACTAACAAGTAATAATTGAAAACAGCGGTTAAGGAACCGAAATTTTAAAACTGAAAATTAGAAACTGAAAATTAGAACAAAAACCCGGGTAAGTATCCGGACGGTGAAAAATTAAAATATTGAATTTCAACAAGGAGGAAGTCAATTGGCAAGATATAAAGAAGCGCTTTGCAGGCTCTGCCGAAGGGAAGGAGTGAAACTTTTCCTCAAAGGCGACAGGTGCATGACGGAAAAATGTTCTTTTTCCAGGAGGCCGTATATTCCCGGCGAGCATCATAACGCCAGAAGGAGAAAAATATCCGAGTTCGGCAAACAGCTGAGGGAAAAACAGAAAGTAAAAAGGGTTTACGGGGTGATGGAAAAACAGTTCAGAAAATATTTTAAAATGGCCGACAGGCAGGAAGGCGAAACAGGCGAAAACCTGCTGCGAATCCTGGAAAAAAGGCTTGATAACGTTCTGCACAGGGCAGGTTTTGTCCAGGCGGGAAGGGCCGCGCGCCAGCTGGTAACCCATAAAATGGTGCTGGTAAACGGCAAAAAGATTAATATTCCTTCCTGTCAGGTAAAACCGGGGGATAAAATAACACTTACGCAGAAGGCGCTTAACCTGGAAGAGGTGAAAAAGTCGCTCAGTATCTCCCAGAAAAAGAAAACAGTGCCCACATGGATAGAAATGAATTTTGAAAGGAAGGAAGCGTCTGTAAAGAACGAGCCCATAAGGACGGATATAGCAATACCCGTTCAGGAACAGTTGATAGTAGAGCTATACTCCAAATAAAAAGATGAAAGGGGTTAAAACAGTATGAAATGGAAAAATTTACAAAAACCCAAAAAACTTGAAAAAGAGGACGTTGGCGAAAGGTTTGGCAGATTTATCTCCGAACCTTTTGAGAGAGGATATGCTGTCGCGATCGGCAACGCTTTAAGGAGGATACTTCTTTCGTCTATTCCGGGAGCGGCTGTTACTTCCGTAAGAATGGAGGGGGTCCAGCATGAGTTTTCCGTTATAGAAGGGGTTATGGAGGATGCTTCCGAAATAATCCTTAATTTAAAGCAGTTGAAAATCGTTCTTGAGGGTGATTCCCCAAAAAAAATGCAGCTTGAAGCCGGAGGTGAAAAAGAAGTTACGGCGGCCGATATACAGGCTGACAGCGACATAAAAATACTAAACAAGGACCTTCATATAGCCACCTTGACAAGCAGGGAGGCAAAACTGAAAATAGAAATGGAAGTTGACACAGGCAGGGGCTATGTCACGGCCGACAAGAATAAAAGGGCGGATATGCCGATAGGGACCCTCGCGGTGGATTCCGTTTTTACGCCGGTCACAAATGTAAAACTTGACGTGCAGAATACAAGGGTCGGACAGATAACCGATTACGACAAATTAATGCTTGAAATTACTACGGACGGCAGGGTGGCGCCTGAAACAACCCTTACCCAGGGCGCGCTGATTTTGAGGGAATATTTGAATATATTCATAACACAGGAAGGCGAAATAGAGATTAAAGAGGAAAAGATAGACGAGGAAAAAGAAAAATTAAAGGGCATGC